>JAHHHZ010000033.1 GCA_019359095.1 Pleurocapsa minor HA4230-MV1
GGGAATGGAGAATACAGAGGTTGCTTTGTTTCTCATCGAACATCCAGTGATGATTTTGCCCTATGTGCTAGAAAAGCTGGTGACTAGATTTGGCTATTTAAAACTAATCTCTGGCAGCTTCATCGCTGCTTCGATCACTGTATATTTACTATTAAAGCCCAACAACAAACTCCACCGTCACAATCAAAGTGTGGTGCGAGGAGCGAAGGTTATACCTACTCGTCAGCTCAAAGCCAAACTCAAAAAAGAACCAAAATCAAAATATAAGCCTCAATTAGAAATTGTCGGTCTACCTATTCCCAAAAAGCTAGAAGATCGTGGTTTCTTTATGTTTGGTTCTCCTGGAACTGGTAAAACTCAGGCTATTAGCCAAATGACCGCTATTCTCCGAAAAAGAAAAGATTTTCGTGCCATCGTCTTCGACCGCAATGGCGAGATGTTAGAGAAATTCTACAATCCCCAAAGAGACTTCATTTTCAATCCCTTTGATGCTCGTAGTCTTCACTGGAGCCATGTTCACGAACAAGCCAGACCTGAAACTATGGCAGCAGGTTTAATTCCCCAGTCATCTGCAACAGAGCCTTTTTTCTCTAATGCTGGCAGGGCAGTAATGGCAGAGTTGTTTCGCCAAACTAAAAGTAATCAAGAGTTGTGGTCGTTACTAATCAGCGATAATCAAACATTAAGCTCATTCATCTCAGGAACTTTAGCTGCTAGATATTTAGCAGAAGAAAGAACAGCCACTTCTGTACTGTCTACTGCTGCCAACTACTGTCAGTTCTACGCCTGTTTGACTCAGCCTCACAATCAAGCTCTAAGTTTTTATGACTGGGGAAGGAGCGATAGTCCCTGCTGGATTTTTGTTACCCTCAGAGAAGACGAGTCGGAACTGCTTAAACCTCTTCATAGTTTAATTTTTGAGTTGATGCTCCAAGGTTTGCTATCCAACGAAGATCGAGCTAGAAAGACGGCAATTATTATCGATGAGTTAGGAGCATTGAATCAGTTACCTAGTCTCCATCGCTTACTCAGTGAAAGTCGTAAATATGGAGGATGTCCGATTTTGGGTACTCAAACCGAGGCTCAAATTAATGCTAAGTATGGACAGCAACATACTCGGATTATTTTACAGGGAACAAAGACTAAGTTAATTTTAAATTGTGCCGACCCTCAGACAGCAGAAACTATGGCGAAGATTATCGGTAAGCAAGAATTTCGCTACACGGCAGAGAATCATAGTCGCTCTCGTCGTTCTGGTAGCAGCGGTAATAGTCGAACAGATAGCTTTAATGAACAGTTACGAGAGAGTTATGCTGTGATGCCTGATGAATTGGCTAACCTCCGCGACCTTTATGGCTATCTCAAGATTGCTCAAGATTGCGCTCCTGTTAAGCTCAAGCCTAAGAAATTTGCTGCTCGTGCCAGAAGGTTTGTTTCGTTACCAAATTCATCTACAGATCACAATATTCAAGATCAGTGGCGAGATTTGGAGGATTAGATAGTTGCCAGTCGTCGGGCTGCGATGGCTCGCACAGGGAATGCTAAGATTCTAGATCTCTTCCCACGCCCGATTCGCTTCGCCGACTAGCTTAAAATAATTAAATAGAACAAGAGAGTAGTGCCAACAGCAAATTACTAGAATTATGTTTAACAGGAAAATTTAAGACTTTAATTAATTACACTTTATTTTCCGCATACATTGCGGTTAAAGTTACCCTAATTACAGGTTAAGCAACCAAAGAAAATTATTTACAATGAGTTTGTTACATTAAAAATTTTCAGATGATAAGCATCAAAAACTTAAAGAGTTAGCAAAGGTTCTAGAAAAGCTAAAACAGAATTTTTAAAATTCTGAATAAAAAGCATTTATCTACATGATAAGATTTATCAAAATGTTTTGAAGATTTACAAGTTGATCTTTACTTAAAGAAGATCTAATCATCTCAAACCTATTATTAACTATTTTTCCTCTAGCTATTTCTTCTTCTATATGATTAGATTCAAATAGAATTGCAGTTATTTGACAAATAATTATTTCCTCATCATTGTTATTTTTAATTATATATTTTTCATCAACAAATTTATTCTCTTTGGTTATATCAAGGATTTTTTGAGCTATTGACATTGCTCGCTCGAATCTATCCTGCTGTTCTTTTCTAGTATACTGAAATATCCGTTTGAGTATAATAAGATCTTGGGAAGAGAAAAAGCTTTCAATTGCATTATTTCTAATGACCAAAACTCTTTCAGATTTTTGATTATTATACCTTTTAATATAAACCTCATACAAATTGCTGTCAATTTTTTCTATGTCGACAAGTATATCGATCAGGTTGATTTTATTGCATTTGAAAAAAGCAAAAGAACCACTCTTTTTCTTGTACTTATATCTTCCATATCTATTTACTAAAAGTTGAGCATATTTCACAAAATCATGCTCAATATTATAAGAATCAACAAACTTTTGTGTCGAAAGAGGATGATAAAGTTTTAAACAAGTAAATTGTGCCAAGACGAGATCTTGTACGGTAATTCCTTCAAATCCTTGAGGTGAAATAAATACTTTTTCAGTTATTATGTCTTCTAAATTAGTTTCTAAAAAAGTAGAGCCATAAACAGAACAGGTATCAAAAACAGCTTTTTTCAAAGAGGCTTGGTTTAAATTGGCTTCTCTCAATTGTACTTTAGTAAATTTTGCAGATTCTAAATCTACTTGCTTTAAATTTGCTCCAGAAAGATCAACTCGATCAAATACAATTTGCTCCATGCAAGCTTTTTCAAAACTTACTTCTTTGAAATCTGAATCTAAAATGCAAGCTTTATATAAATTGGTTTCTCTAAAAATAGCTCGATCAAAACGAGTATATTGAATATTAATCTTCTTTAAATTAGCTCCTGAAAAATTTGAACCAATAAAAGAACCTCCTTCAAGCTCTGCTTTTTCCATGTTGGCTTCAATAAGGCTTGCATGTTGTATTGATATAAATACACCCCTAAAACCAGCTAAATTAGCATGGTCTAAATTATACCCATCTAAATTATCAAATTCTCCTTTTATCAAACAAATACCAGATAACTGAGGAATAACATCTGGATGTTTCTTTCGCCAACTATTCCAAGCTCTAGCTCCTTTTTTGAGCATTGATAAATGGCGTTCGTTGTAAGTGAGAGTTTTATTTTCTATATTTAAATCTTCAATTTTAGATATTGGTTGCTCAATAAATTCAATAAATTCTTCAAAAGATAAATCAAGCAATGAGGCGATTTTTAGAAAATGTATTCTGTCAGGATTCTGCTCACCTTTTTCCCAACGAGCTACTGTTGACTGAGTAACTGAAGGCTCAAAAATTTTACCGAACTTACCCTGAGTCAAATTATTTATTGACCTAATTTTTTTGATTAATTCTCCTAAAAGATTATTAGATGGGATTTCAGAAGTATTGGTCACTGTCTTGCAGAGCAAATGTTAACTTAAGCAATATTTTTTTAAGCAATCGTCATTATAACAGTAACATTATATGTCAGAGTAAGTTTTAGGTTTTAACTATATTTTTAGGTGTTATCACATTTTTTTGTATTTTTTTTAATAAAAAATGTGGTATCTTGAAACAAGATTCAACAATTTGAAAACAAACAACCAAATAAAAAGAGCCGAGAGAAATAGGGTTTACCGTCGAAAGTAAAAATGCCCTTCAATGCTCGACTCTCTATTAGACAGCTTTCGCTGTGCTACCTATATTTTACTCGAACGTAGTGAAATATTACCTAGCTTGTTGAACAGCTATTTTTAAGAGAGTCATGTGGTTTGTATCTCGGCGCATCACCAACAAGGAGAACAACATGACAATTCATACAGCGCTGGAAACAGTTGCCAATAGCAATTGGATAAACAAGGGTACTGCTGCCAAGTTATTGGGAATTTCAACTCACACTTTAAAAGTTTACCGTCAAAGGTATTGGACTTTAGGGATTCATTTTCAGTATTTGAATTCACGCACTATTCGATATCACGAAGGACTATTGCGAGATTGGTTTGCCAATATTTCTCAGCCTTTGGTTCATCAACGAGCGATAGAGATATATTTAGCCTCTCTGCTCTCCAATCAACAAAAGAAACGTAATCGTAAATCTAGATAATTTTTCATTTTCCAAATAAACACAGTGCCTTTTGAATTATTTCAAGGGGTACTGATTCTTCACATCATTTTTCTACATCATGTCTAATAAAAAAGTTCAAGGCAAGTTTTATCCACTCCAGCATCAAGAATTCCTTAAACTCAATCAAATTCTTACTCAGTCAGAGCTTTCTGTCTATCTATGGTTGAAAACCAATGATCCTTTTGGAGAAAAATTCATCGAAGCTGATACTCAAAAAATCGCTGAAGATTTAGAAATCAGCCGTCGCACTGTTCAACGCGCTCTAGTTAAGCTGCAACAAGTGAGCTTAATTGAACTTGTAATTAGTAAATTCAAGTATCGAATGAAATCTAAGTTGTCGTCTGACAACGGTTGTTTCTCTGAGATTAGCGATGAGTCCACAAGAAATATGTCAAAATTATCGGATGACAACAAGATCGCCTCGGCGACAATAGGATCGTTTGGACGACATCAGGATCGCTTAGACGACACTGGTGACACTTCAGCGACATCAGTGTCGCCATCATCACCTGAAACCATCTCAGAGCAAAGGTTTCAGACTCCTAAGATCTCTAAGACTTATCTAGACTTTAAAGACTCTCTCTCCGAAAGTGAGAGGGAGAATTATTTGAAGTTTGTGAAAGAAACGACTAAAAACTTTAGGCAGCCAATACAAGATATTGAAGCTTGGTTAGCCAGTCAAACCAAAGCTGGGCAAAATCGCTGGGAAGTTTATTACCTGAAGTACCAAAAGGAGAACAAAGTTCGTAAACCTAACTCTGATTCAACTTCAGTTCCTGATTCAGCAAAACAAAGAGCGATCGCTAACCATCAGAAGCAGTTAAACCAAGAAAAAACAGATCATACAAAAACTGGTAATGAAGTTGAAGTATTCACATCAGAATTCAATCGGCTATTGGATAGTCCTGACAACAAAATTAAAAGAATCGACCAACTAAAAAGTCAATCTAAACCAACAGCCAAAACGTTCGGAAGATACGTCTCTGAAAGCTGCGAACATTTACGTAACCTGAGAATGAAAAGCCTATTTGCTCCCGAATCAATTCAAGGAGGTATGGCATGAAAGAACCAAATTTACCTCCCGCCAATATTGAAGCAGAAGAGGCAATTTTAGGCGCAATATTATTCGATCCTAAAGCGATTTCTCAGGTCGAAGCTTCCCTGCTTCCTTCTGCTTTCTATGTTTCGGCTCATCAAGAAATATATCAGACTGCCTTGAAACTTTATCATCAAGGCAATCCTACGGATTTTATGGCTGTTAGTACCTATCTGGCAGATAGAGACAGGTTAGACAAAGTAGGAGGAACAGCTAAATTGGCTCAATTGTTGAACCGTACTATTTCGGCAGTGAACATCGATCGCTATGTCGATTTAGTGATGGATAAATTTTATCGAAGAAGAGTAATTGAAGCTGGTCATAAGATCGTCGATCTAGGCTATGATTCTACGCTTGAACTAGAAAAGCTCTTGAATGATTCGGAGCAAGAGATATTTAGCGTTACTCAACAAAGGACAAAATCTGGCACAGAGCATAATAGTGAGATTGCTATGTCTGCTTTTAATCAACTTGAACAAAACAGTCCGATCTATCCCACAGGAATTCAAGAACTGGATCGACTAATTATGGGACTTGAGCCTGGAAGTATGACAATCTTGGCTGCTAGACCATCAATGGGCAAAAGTGCAATCGCTCTTTATCTCGGTTTGCAACAGATAATTCACCATCAATTACCTGTGGTTATATTTTCTCTGGAAATGACTAAAAAGCAAATGGAATATCGACTTTGGGGTTTAATAAGTCGTTTATATTGCGATCACCATTCAAATTTAACTCCGATCAACGGCGATCGCATACGAAAACATCGAGCGGGATTGTCTTATCTGGCAGAAAAGGAGGTGGAGAGCATCGCCAAGATTGTAAAGGTTGCTGTAGATCTGCCTCTATACATGAATGATAATCGGGGAATCAATGTAGCGGGAATTGCTTCTGAGGCTCGTCAAGTCAAAGCCAGAGAGGGCAAACTAGGTTTGGTGATTGTAGATTATTTACAAATGATGGCATCTGACAATGGTGGCAATCGCAGTTATGAACTGGGTGATGTGGGTAGAGGGTTGTATCAACTGGCAGGAGAATTGTCAGTACCAGTTTTGGCTCTATCTCAAGTCAATCGAGGAGTAGAAGGCAGACAAAACAAGCGTCCGATGATGTCGGATCTTTCTCAGTCGGGCATTCTGGAGATGGTGGCGGATAATATTATCTTTGCTTATCGCGATGAATATTACGATTCAGCTACTTCTCAACCTGGAATTTTAGAATTGATTTTGGCTAAAGCCAGACATGGGGATACAGGAACGGTAGAGGTTTTGTTTGATAAATCTTCTGGGATGATTCGCTCTCTTAAAGAATTTGCTTAATTGAGTAAATGAAATCGTTTTGTTATATTGACTCATCTTGCGAAGCAATCAGGCTCGATGAGTTTCTTTTTCTATGAAATTAAACCTATCCAAATATGCTTGAAGAAGCTAATTTTTTACATAAGAATTTAAAAATATCAATTGATTTATCATATCTTCGGCAGAATTAGCAGCTACTAACTTTAGTAATCCAGTTAATTGCTGACCAATTGCATATTGCTGCTGAGGTGCAAGAATAATTCCTGTATGAGTTTTTCCTTGAATCATATAGTCTCGATGTAATTTACAAAAGTCGCCTATGTTGAAACTATAAATTACCCGTTTTTGTTTAGTTGACCAGATTAGTTGTTCTTCATCTGAACGTCCCAACATTCGAGCATCAATCACTGTAATGACATCTAAATCGGCATTAAGTAAAGCTTTAACTAATGCGCCTTTAATTGTATCTTCATCAAGATAAAGACAAATTTTACTCACTACTAATTTCCTGTTGTATACTCCGCTGTGAGTTGATTACACTCTTGATTGTAAATAGCAAACTCAGCATCTAAAGAATTTTTGTTGTCATAATAGTATGCTATGGCTGTATATATTGCGGCCAGCGTCAGATGAGGTTTGTCTTCTAAAATTTCTTCTGGAGTAACGCCAGCTTTAATCTCATTAATCACGTATTGAACAGTAATACGAGAGCCATCAATTCTTGGTCTTCCTCCACAAACATCTGGAGTTGATACAATTAACCTATTAATATTAACTGTAGCTGTCATTTCTTTATAATTCACAGGTTTTACTTATTAATTATATCTTTGAATTTGAGATTGCTTTGCGCTAATGATTTGGATTACTGCCTTCGGAATAATCTCGATACGCTTTAGCCCTGTAACCTGCGCGCTTCATCCGACCGACGGCTAGAAAAATTAGCGAAGACCATATCAAATATAGACAACAAAGTTATCTGAAAATTTCTGGAAGTCTCGGACGACTATTCACATTTCCCGCATAATTTTCATACAGTGTTTGAACATCATGTCCAGTCAGTTGAGCTACTTCAACTGGGTTCATTCCTTGATTTAGCGCATGACTAATAAGCGTGTGACGGGTATTATAAGGCTTTCTGTATTTCACACCTACTTTAGATAAAATCGATTTCCAAGCTCGATTTCTAAAATTATGGTCATCAATAGGATTACCTTTAGAAGATCTAAAAACAGGTTGTTCTAAATCAAAACTCTTATGCTTCATTGAAAGCAAGAGCGATCTCAATCGAGGTGTAAGGGTAATTGTTCTAGCTCTATTGGTTTTAATTGCTTTTCTGGTACCTCTACTTAAACTCTCGCCTATCCAAACCGTAGAACAGTCTTCATTAAGATGTTTCCAGCACAAGCCAATAGCTTCTCCTGTTCTGCAACCCGTACCAAATAAGAATTCAACAAACTCGACGTAGTGCGAATAATATTTATCTTGCTCAAATCCTTGAATAATCGCTTTAATCTCTTCTGATGCAAAGGGGCTGGGCATTTGTTTGGGTGGAACTTTAATTCTCTTAATTAGAGGCTTCCAAGGATCAGATTCAACTATTTCTTGCTCTGTTCCCCATTGCCAACAGGCAGATAGCCAGACTATAGACTGCTTCAAAGTCACTGGTGCTAGTTTTCCTGATAGATATTGGTAAAATTGCTCTGAATAATCTAGCTTGAAATTACTAGCAGATTGATTGGCTAAAGAGTCAGCAGTATTTTTGTCTTTTAAATTGAAAGACTTTAAATGAGTCAAGACAGTTTGATATTTTTCTAGAGAACGAGGCGAGGATACAAGCTTAGATTTGTATTCAATAAATCTTGCAATTAACTCTTCCACAGTTAGCAGATCTGCTGCCATCTGTTCCTTGATTTTTAGAGGTTTATATTTCTGTAGAGTGGTATCAAAATTATTTGAAAGAATATCTAGCTCGATTTGTCTTGCTCTCTGTTCGGCAAATTTGCGATTGATGCTAGTGTCTAGTAAACCAAGGGCAAAAGCACGTCTTTTGCCAGCATAAGTGAATCTTAATCTAAGCCAGCCTTTATCAGATTCAATCTTAACTGTTCCTTTCGCCTTCTTTTTCTGTCTACCACTTTGGCTACCAACAATATCTTGTTTACTCTGATCCATGAGGAGTTTAAGGGCGAAAATTCGTCTACCAATTTTCTACCAATTTTAACTTAAAACACCCTGAAAAATAACCAAAATACGTCGCTTATTGAGAATGAACAAGGGTTTCAAAATGTCTCTAAAAACGACAAAACCCTCTCGATGAGAAGGTTTTAAATGTATCGGAGCGACGGGATTTGAACCCATGACCCCCACTACCCCAAAGTGGTACGCTACCAAGCTGCGCTACGCCCCGTGATTAAGCACGTATTAAAGTATACGAGGTTTCCGTTGTTTTGCGCAAGTATTTTGGTGAAAGGGATAAAACGCGATCGCTGAGGGAATTTTCTCTTTACACTTGCGCCCACTTACGCAGTAAATTAGCAATACTTTTAGAGATCAAATCAAATTCTGGAGTTTTACCAGATTTAGCAAAGATCGCCCGACGCGCCGTTTCTAGATCGAAAAGAAGCTCGCGATCGCTGCTATCGCGAATTATGCTTTGTACCCAACCTACTGCAACTAATCTTGTTCCCTGAGTCACAGGGTTTACCCGATGCAACGTAGTAGAAGGATAAACAATTGCTGAACCTGCATCTAGTTTATAGCTTTGTTCTTCTTGCACACCTTCAATGGTTAATTCTCCCCCTGTATATTCTTGAGGGGAATTAAGAAACAGGGTAAAAGAAACATCAGATCGACATAACCCAGATTGGTTATTCATCAGGGCATTATCAACATGGGTATCATAAGACATTCCCTGGCTGTAGCGACTAAATAACAGGGAATGAATTGACTTAGGACGAATCGCCGATTGAAATAAGGCATTGTGGTTCAAAGCAGCGCGAATTTTGGTTTTAAGCTCTTTTTCAGATGTTCCTACTTTTAATTGCTGATTATGCTTAACTAATTTAGCGTGCCAACCTGCTGTCAGTTTTCCATCTATAAATTCGGCTTTTGATAAGACTTGTTGAATCTCTGTTAACTGATCGGGAGATAGTATTTGATTAATCGAGAAAATCATGATGTGTTGTACGTGTTTAGTTCTTAGTTTTGGGGAAACTGAGGAAAACAGCGATTAAGCATCTTAGAAAAGATTAAATATGATTAAATACATCCAATGTGAATTAAAACTTACTTTTCGGATAGCTACCGCTGCGGAAACGTGGGATTGTCAAGCCCTTTATGATAGTTCTCCAAACTTTGAATTTTAGAGAAAATTTTCAAGAAATTTAGCCAAGTAATTGAGAAATAGTATTACACAACAACATGTTGCATTATTTAACCAAGATCTTAAAACAATTGAAACAACTCCAGATCTAGATTTCCCTACAGAATAAACTAAACAGTAGAAAAGTAAATTTATCTGCAATCAGTATGCCTACAGTTGATGTTCGTGGAGTAGATCATTATTACGAGTGGATTCGTCGTTCAGAGAATGCTCATAAACCAGTCATGGTATTTGTCCATGGTTGGGGAGGATCGGCAAAATATTGGCGCAGCACCGCAGAAGCGATCGCCGATGACTTTGATTGTCTACTCTATGATCTGCGAGGCTTTGGTCGTTCTCCCATACCACAGAATGCCCCTAATTTGGGCTATAAGATGGAAGATTATGCCGATGATTTAGCTTTGCTGTTAGATGCTTTAAACCTCAATCGAGTCTATCTCAATGCTCATTCAATGGGAGCATCAGTTGCTACATTTTTCCTCAACCGCTATCGTGAAAAAGTGCAACAGGCAATTCTCACCTGTAACGGTATTTTTGAATACGATGCCTTAGCTTTTGCAGCTTTTCATAAGTTTGGTGGCTATGTAGTCAAGTTTCGCTACAATTGGTTTTTAAAATTTCCCTTTGCCGACAGAATGTTTATGGCACGGTTTTTACATCGTCCAATTGATAAAAGCGATCGCCAGGCATTTTTAGCCGATTTTCTTTTAGCTGATTATGCAGCTGCGGTAGGCACAATCTATACTTCCGTCAGTAAAGAAGCGGTAGAAATCATGCCTCAAGAATTCGCCAAACTAACAGTACCTACTTTAATGGTTTCAGGAGAAAAAGATATTATTATTCCTGCCAGCATGGGTAGACAAGCAGCCGCTTTAAACAACAAGATTGAGTATGTAGAACTACCAGAAACCTCACATTTTCCCATGTTGGAAGACAAGCCAGCTTATCTCAAGACAATTAAAGAATTTTTGCAGGTTAGCAGTGCAGTGGCTTAATAATTACTGATTACTGATTACTGATTACTAATTACTGATCAACTGGTGGGCATTATCTTAAGCGATCGGTCTTTATTCTGATTATTGGCGATGCACTAAAGCACTAGCTTCGCGTCGCCCACCCTACATTGTTCACTGCTCATTGCTCATTGTGACGCGAGCTTGCGAGCTAATGGTAAACCATACCGCTTCGCATATCCTTTAGGACTCATTGCTCATTGCGTATGACTGATCCAGATCGAGAATTAATTAAACAATTAGAGTCAGCAACCACAGATCTACTCTGGTTTAGTGAAGCAGAATACCCGATTCAAGTTGTCTATTGGCATGATGCAGCTAATTTTACTCTGGATACCTTATTACAGCAGCACGATTATCCTCCTGACACCAAAGTAGCGATGCCAGAATTTTCTGCTTTTTTTGCTGTTGCCACTAAACAGGAGACTTGGCACAACGAAGCCGAACAAGCTCAAGTGCTGAGATACCAAACTCTAGTCAATTTAATGGCAAATAATCTCACAAATATCAAAGTATATTTGCTGGGAGATATTGAAATTGATGCCTATATTTTAGGTACAACTCCGCAGATGGCGATCGCTGGATTGGCCACTCGAATAGTTGCAACTTAATGAACCTAATTAAATTGCGCTATTAAAAAGGGATCTGACAGTCAATGCCGATCCCTTTTTTTCTTGTTAGTTTCTATCTAAAGGTAGATTATTTTATTGGTTTAACGGATGTATTCTTTTAATATACTGTTGCGGTTGGGGTGACGCAGTTTACGTAAGGCTTTAGCCTCAATTTGGCGGATACGCTCGCGAGTAACATTAAAAATCTGGCCGATTTCCTCTAATGTTTTCATGCGACCATCATCTAAACCATAGCGCAGACGTAGAACATCGCGTTCACGAGGACTAAGAGTATCTAATACGCTTTCTAAATCCTCTCTTAGTAGGCTTTTGGACACCTGGTCTTCTGGGGTTTCGCCATCAGCCTCGATAAAATCGCCCAAACGAGAGTCTTCTTCTTTACCAATGGGTGTTTCTAAGGAAATAGGTAATTGAGCTGATTTAGCGATAAATCTGAGCTTCTCAATGGTCATTTCCATGCGAGTAGCAATTTCTTCTTCTGTAGGTTTGCGTCCTCTTTCTTGAGAAAGTAATTTAGTAGTTTTTTTAATGCGAGAGATGGTTTCATAAAGATGAACAGGAAGACGGATGGTGCGAGATTGATCGGCGATCGCTCTGGTAATTGCCTGTCTAATCCACCAAGTGGCATAAGTAGAGAATTTATATCCTTTTTCGTGATCGAATTTTTCTGCGGCTCTGATTAGACCAAGAGAACCTTCTTGAATCAAATCCTGAAAAGATAAGCCACGGTTCATATATTTTTTGGCGATCGATACTACCAAACGTAGGTTGGACTGTACCATTTTATCTTTCGCTCGGCGACCAATAAACAAGCGACGGCGGAATTTACGGTATTCCATGTCTACTTCTCTTGCCCATTCTTCCTCGGTAGCTTCTCTACCTAGACCATCTTCGAGACTATCTTTTAGTCTTTCTAGTTCTAATAAGTCGGCAATCTGACGTGCTAGCTCAATTTCTTCTTCTGCTCTTAGCAGTCGGATGCGACCAATTTCTTGTAGATAAATACGAATAGAATCTTCAGTGTACGGTTTCTTTCTACCGCGTTCAGCACGTTTTGTAGTACTAGCTGGTTTCTTTTTCCCTTTAGCTGCTGATTTTAGCTCGATGCTATCTTGATTCTTGCTGCTATCTTCATCGATTAGGCTCTCCCAATCGTTTCCAGGATTGGCGATCGTTGCTAGGACTTGATTAGCTTGGGTCATGCCGTTTTCCTCTTGCTCCTTCAGTGAAAAAATAATATATAGTCGTTTTAGTTAAGTTTAGTTAAGCCGAGCTTAACTATGTGTCTAATTACACTTTTACCGCTCTTGAAATTATGGAAGGTTACCTTCTTGGTGAAATAATTGATGCTATTCCATTAAACCTCAAATGAAATTAATTGCCTACTGAGTAGTATCAACTAGAAATTTGCAATTGCTTCTCGATTTTAGCTTCGATTGCTATAAGTTTGGTAAAGATTGGTCAGAAATTTGAGCATATTTCCCTAAATCTTTTAAAGAGAAGACAAAGTTTCTTTTAAATCCAGCTCCTCTGGCATTGTAAGCAATTTAACCAAAAAAAACACGAATTGATTTTGAGCATTAAAAAACTACTCTCTAAAACTTCAATCAGCAAAAGTTATGTTTTCTAAATAATCTGATGTATTGCCCTTTGGCAGGATTGTAAAGCACAATCAAAAATTCTTATTACGAAATATAAAGTAAAAATTGATCGAGCTTATTTTTTTGCCGAAAAAGCTTTGAACACATACCAGATAAGTACAATTGCTTAAGAAATTACCCCAAGGTTTTGAGTAAACATAATTATGTATAAATATCGGCGAAGCGATCGCCTAATCATGCTGAATCAAGGTAAAATTGTCGCTGATGGCATTCCCGACACGATCATAAGAAACCCTAACTTAATGGAGTCGGATGGGATATAAAGTGACTCATCCTCTAAGTCACTATCATAAGGATCTAGGTAAGAAATAATAGCAAAGAAGCAGGGAAAAAGATGTCACAAGATAGTCAGGTTAAGATGTCAGAAGCAGAAGCTCAGGAGTTAATGCGATCGCTGCTGCATAAAGAAGGAAGTTGGGTCGAGTGGGGACAAGGATGTCAGCAGTTACAAAAAGCAGGCTACAGCACTCAAAGGATTTTTGAAGATACGGGGTTTCAAAACAGTCAGCAGAATCTAGTAATTGTTGCTTCTCAGGTGTTTGATAATTTAGTTAAGGCAGAGGTTGCGCCTGAAATTCTAGACTACTTTAGAGGGCCTCGTAGTGATGTCCTGTATGAATTTCGCGTACTTAACCAGGAACAGCGGGTAGATGCTAGCTTACTAGCCTACGATAAACGGATCGACATCGATGGAGCGATCTTAATCTCAAAGGCAATCAAAGACGTTTCGCGCATGTCTCAGTTACCAGAAGCTTTTACTAATCACCCTGGAGATTGGGTCGCATATTTAGCTTGGAAACGCGCCAAAGCTCAAAAAGATCTACAACAGCGATCGCGTTTAATTGCTCAAGGCTTAAAATTTGCTTACTCTTCTACTGCAAGATCGGCGATCGAAAAGTTATTGAGCGACTTTACTATAGTTAACTCAGTTTCCGAACCATTACTTCCTTTATATCGACTAGAACTAGAGGAAGAATTGCCAAGGATAGTTCCCTTAGCTGGCTCTTATCCTCTGGGTAGCCAAGCAATCTCCACTGTCGAACAAGTAGAAATTCAAAAGTCATTTAGTCAGATTAAAGCTAAAGGCGGTGCTTATGTGCCAATTCCTGGTTGGCAAGTAGTGCTAAAAGCCGAAGATCCTGTAGGTTATCTTTGTCCTAGTAATCTTTTGCCTAAGTATCTTGGCGGAAATGTAGAAGAAGTTTTAGTTATCCTAGACCGAGCAAATCGTGCCTGGGATGTTAACAGCTATTTTGTCGTTGAAATAGAAGATAAATTAGAGCTGCGCTGGTTTGAAACTGCACCAGAAGAACCAATCATCGGTCAACTAGTGCTAATTCTACGTCCGAAAAAGATTTTAGACGAAAGTAACATTACTCAGCCTTGGCAAATGGACGACTAGAACAATGAGCAATGAACAATGAGTGAACAGTGAACAATGTAGGGTGGGCGACGCGAAGCTAGTGCTTTAGTGCATCGCCAATAATCAGAATAAAGACTGAGCGCCTAAGATAATGCCCACCAGTTGATCGGTAATTAGTCCTAAAGGATAAGCTTCGCCCTAAAGGACTAGCTTCGCGTCGCAAATAATTAGTAATTAGTAATTAGTAATTAGTAATCAGTAATCAGTAGTTAATACTTTAGATACTTGCTTTTGTGGGTTTAAACAAAGTTTAGCAATCTCGCCCATGTTTAGAGATTGCATTTTGTCTTGAGTATTTAGCTTCTGGTATGACTGAAGAATTTTCTCTAAAAAGTTCAGATTTTCTGCTAGATTGACGCCAAAGTTGTGGGGATGCCACCATAGATGATATACCAGTCCATGATTAGCAGCATACTTTAACCCTGAAGTGATGCGACGTAGACGTAGACCATCTAGATACTTAAGCTTGGCGGAATAGGGACGCAGAAAACGGCTAGCAGGAATATTGATCGGATAGGTAGAGCGCAAATCTGACCAAGACTGGCAATTGTGACCAGTCAAATTAATATATGCATCAAGCAGGCGCAAAATTCGCTTACGAGGTCGATCGCCGTCTCCCCTTTCGTCATGATAAATTGAGCTAGTTTCGTTGCCTCGATAACAATTGATCCCGCAGTCTATAATCGCTGCTAAATAAGCTTGATTATATTGATTGCGCGGAAATACTAAGCTGGTTGTGCTTAAGTTAGCTTTTTCGGCAATGGCGATCGCTGCATGAAGATCTGCTTTAAATTGTGCCTGAGTTTGTCCTGTTTCTAAACAGTAATAGTGAGAAAAAGTATGAGTGCCAATTTCTTGTCCTGCATATTGTTTAACTAATTCGATTAAATCTGGACAAAAATGCAGCTGTTGATTATCTTCTTTTTTTAAAGTATTGATGTATTGATAAGGATCGAGTTGCGATCGATCATAACTGGGTAGTTGCGCTGGGATATTTTCTTGTAATTCTTCAATATCAGCATAATAAAGAAACCCAACAGTAGCCCAAGTAGCGTGAATTTTATATTTTTTAAATAGTTCTAAAATAGCGGGTATAGCTTGACGAACTCCTACTAAATGCTTTTGATAATCATCGAGAGAAATAACGTCTCGCATTCCCCAATAAAGCTCTAAGTCAAGAGAAATAACTAGAGTTCCTGGAGATAATATATTCATATTTTAAATTTAAAATATATGATAATAAAGCTTATCTAAATACTATTTATTAGTAGTAGCTTAGATATATATTTTTTTTAAAAATACTCGATCAAAATAACTTTTTTAAACAATAGATTTTGTTGTCTAAAATTATTGCATAGCAATATGAGTACAAAACAAACTTGATATTTGCAGAACAAATGTATAAAATTAGCTTTGTAAATGAGTTTTAACTATGAAATAATATCATAATTAAACTAAATAATATAGATTTAAAATGAGCGGTTAAATTATTGCTTAAGTAACAAGATTGTACAGGTCGTAATCATATTATTATTGATGGCTAAAAATAATCCATTCGCCTGAAACTTCGGCGATCGCACCTCCTGGAAGAGTAGAAGTACGGCTTTTATTAGGAGCGGAGATTAAATTAACCACTGCTTCAATTTGCTCAAAATTTGGTTGTCGAGACATAACGCGAGGTAAGAATTGACGGATAGCTCGACGCTGAATAGCTAAGGGTGCAGGCTGTAGAGATGATCGATTTAAGCGATCGCCATTAGCTGCCTCTTGGAGTAGTTGATTGGCGGTATTTTCCAAATGTGCCAAATCGGCTCTTAAAATCTCTGCGGTTTGTGCCAGAGAGTTTTCTACTTGAGGATTAAAACGCTGTTGTAGATAGGGAATTAGCTCCCCACGAATTCGATTGCGAGCATAGCGATCGCTTTGATTAACTACATCAAACCAGACGGGTAAATCAAACTGAACACAAAATTCTTGGGTTTCTTGACGACATACCTCTAAAATAGGACGAATCAAAGAAATTTCTGGAGTTAAGGAACGTTGCCAAGTTAAAGCAGCTAATCCATTTGCCCCAGCACCACGAATTAAGTTATAAAGTAAAGTCTCGGCGCGATCGCTTTTTGTATGCCCTGTAACAATATATTCAAACTTTTGTGATTGGGCAATTTCGCTCAAAGCTTGATAACGCCATTTTCTAGCTGCTGCTTCAGTTTCTTGGAGATTGTGGGCAATTTTAAGATAGAAAGGTAATTCCCAGCTTTGCGCCACCTGACTTACTCTCTCGGCTATACCAACATCTGTTGACCACTGATGATCGCAATGAGCGATCGCCAACTGCCAATGCCACTTAGAGCGTAAATCCAAGAGTAATTTGCCTAAACAGAGGGAATCTTGTCCTCCAGACACGGCAACTAAAATCTTGGCTTCAGGGGGTAAAAGCGATCGCTGAAGTAAGGTTTTATGTAATTTCGTATGGAGGGTTGTCCAATAAATCTGAGACATACAGCAGGTAAGATTTAAAAATTATGGTAATTATCTTAAGTAATTTCCGACACATCAAGTTATTTGGTGTTGGTCACATAGCAGCTTGACACTGGCATAAAGATTGAGTAAAGGAATTTACATCAAAAAGAACCATAGGTAATTATGTATGTGTGGTTGCTAGTCAGAAAAAATACTGAGAAGATTCTCCACTAGTAGTAATGTTATTTTGTAACTTTTTAGATTACTTTTTAATATGATTCGTGTTTTATTAGTTGACGATCAAAAAATGGTCAGGGAAACCTTGAAAGTTTCGCTAGAAATGGAAACTGATATCGAAATTGTCGGTACGGCTAATAATGGTATTGCCGCAATTAAACAAGTGGAGATGCTTCATCCTGACATTGTGATCATGAATATGGAAATGCCTGGTTTAGATGGGGCTAGTGCCACAAAACAAATTACTAGTCGATTTGTGCAGACCAAAGTTTTGATGCACACTTCCTCTGACAATGATGAATACATCTCAAAATCATTGGCAATGGGGGCAAAGGGCTATCTCTTAAAAAATGTTGACACTCAAGATTTAGCAGGGGTGATTCGGAATGTAAATAAGGGCTATACTCAAATTTCGCCTGGACTATTAGACAAATTGTTAATTACTACCGATTCAGGTGTTGTGATCAGCAAACTCGAGAGTTCCCTTGCTGCCTATCAATCAGGTAATAGCACCACGATATCTACTGCCACACCCCAAAAATCCCTTTCTAATCTAAAACTTGTCTCTCGTCAGCAGCAAGAAGAGATTGGTAAGTTACGTCAGAGTCTTGACGATAATCAATCAGAATTACCCAAAATCAAGCAACATCTTGCTCGTTACCAAAAATATCTGTGGCTAATATCTTTGCTGTGGTTAATATCTCTTCCCTTACTAGTATTGTCTGTCTTAAGACTCGATCGCAAAACTAATGATCTTCAACTACAAACCAATAATCTGGAAAAAAATTTAGAATCAACCGTTATTCCCCTAGAAAGAGTTGGCTTATACGGGGAGTTTAGTCTCAATGGGATCGCTCAAAGAGTTGCTAAAGCTTATGCACAAGATTCTAAGTTGAGTCAGATTTCTTCAGTTTATGTTGCTCAAAAAGATGATGCGATCGTTTTATTTGGAACTATTGCCAATGCCACTCTCTTAAGGCAGATGGAAAATCTTGCCAAGGAAGTTGATGGGGTGAAGCAAGTTTATACTAATAATGTGACAATTCAATCTGATTTGAGCAGTAGTATCCTGGGTTCAGATCGATAAATTTGCTTGAAAATTCGGTACCAATTCAGAAAATGGTCAGAAAATTTGCCGTTCAGTAAGACAATGCAGTAACTTGTGAGTATTAATTATTTAAATTTTAAAGTAGAGACGGTGTTGTGTCTAAAAACTGGTTAATTTCTCTGATAACTTGTGCTGGTATTTCTAGTTTATCTTTACCTGCAACAGGGCAAGCCGTATTGCCTTATGTCCCTAAATTAGATTCAGAAAAACTTGAATTACAAGGATTACAACTACTGCAAGATGCGGTACAGTTAATTCGCTTCCAACAATATGACTTAGCCTTACCAAGAGCAGAATTAGCCACTCAACTCGCTCCAGCAAATTATGATGTTTGGTTTATTCTTGGCAGTCTTTATGTCCAGCAAGAAAAAATCGATAAAGGAATTAAAACCCTAGAAAAAGCTCAAAGTCTAGCTCCTGAACAAGAAGGAATTTTATTCAGATTAGGCGAAGCTTATTTTCAGAAAGGAGATTATGAAACAGCACAAGAAAAGTTTGAAGCTGGATTAGCCATCAAAAATGAGTCTCCTGACGCTTTGTTTAGTTTAGGCAATACTTATCTCAAATTAGCTATGTTTGATGAGGCAATTGAGGCTTATGAAGAAGCTTTCCAAATGGAGGCGACTTTCTGGCCAGCATTGAATAATGTTGGACTAGTAGAATATGAACAAGGCGATCGCAATGAGGCAATTTCTAGGTGGGAATCGGTTATTAAGGTTGATGGAAAACAGGCAGAACCTAAGTTAGCCTTGGCAGTAGCCTTGTTTGCCGAAGGTAAAGTTGATGAGGCTATTAAGTTAGGGAAAGCAGCTTTAAAACTCGATAGTCGTTATGCTGACATTAAGTTTCTCCAGGAGAATCTCTGGGGAGAACAGTTAATTGAAGACACTCGCGAGTTTCTCAACAATCCTCAGATTAAAAAAATTGTTTCCAATAACAAACCAGCTAATCCAGAAGAATTACCTGCGCAAAACCAAGGTGTTCCTATCCCTCAATAGATTTTTCGGCGTTGGTGATTAGTAATTAGTAATTAGTAATCAGTAATTACTAATTACTGTTCATTTCTCACATTGCCAGATCAAATAGCAAGAATTCAGCATCGGCATTATTTGCAGCGATCGCAATTTCTGTTTCATCAGTTATAGCAGCACCATCTCCCGCCTGTAGTAACCGCTCGTTGAGTTTGACTTCGCCTTTAGCCACCTGTAGCCAAATCCCTCGATTGTCTTTGATTTGATAGGTAAGGCGATCGCTCTTCGTTAACGAACCCAAGTAAAGATTTACGTCTTGATGGATCGTAACGGAGTTGTTTCTGCCATCTCGTGAGCCTAAAAGGGTTAGTTGCCCTTGTTTCAACTCTGAACTAAAGTTTTTTTCTTCATAGCTAGGCTCTAATCCTCGTTCCTCTGGCAAAATCCAAATTTGCAATAGATGAACTGGTGCTGTTGCCGAGGCATTAAATTCACTGTGTTTAACTCCCGTACCCGCAGACATCCGTTGAACATCTCCTGGACGAATTACTGAGCCATTGCCCATACTGTCTCGATGTTCTAATTCACCCGATAACACACAGGTGATAATCTCCATGTCTTGATGTCCATGAGTACCAAAACCTTCAGCGGGAATAATTTTGTCTTCATTAATTACCCGTAAACTCGCAAACCCCATATGTTGTGGGTCATAATAATTGCCAAAAGAAAAGCTATGTCTGCTATCTAACCAATTGAACTTAGCAACACCTCTTTGATCTTGAGGACGAATGGTAATCATTTGATTTTACCTCCTGGTGTTCAATATATTTATGATAGATCAGCTTAAAATAAAAGACAATATAGTATTTAATAGACATATTGTATCGATATTATCTACAATCTATGGATAAGTTTGCCAGCATGGAAGCCTTTGCTCAGGTGGTACAGTCAGGAGGATTTGCCGCTGCGGCGAGAAAGATGGGAGTCTCGCGATCGACAGTTAACAAGTTAGTGATTAACTTAGAAAATGAATTAAAGGTACAGTTGCTACAAAGGAGTACTCGCCAGGTTAAGCCGACACCGACAGGATTAGCTTTTTACGAACGATGTCTGAATATCTTAGAGGAAGTTTCAGCAGCAGAGGAGGCGGTATCTGAGCTACAAACTGAACCCAAAGGAACTCTGAAAATCAATGCACCAATGTCTTTTGGCACATTATATCTAGGTAAGGCGATCGCCCAATTCATCGCTCAATATCCAGAATTACAGGTACAGTTAACCCTAGACGATCGCTTTATCGATCCCATCGCTGAGGGATACGATTTAACTATTAGAATCGCTCAACCAGAAACATCTCCTAGTTTAGTTTGTCAGGAGATTTCACCTGTGGCCAGAGTTCTGTGTGCTTCTCCTGGGTATCTAAAAAAACGTGGTGTTCCGAGTCATCCTACTGAATTATCACAACATTCTTGTCTGCATTACGGACAGATAGTTACAGGAAACCAATGGCAATTAAATAATGGCGCTCAAAAATATCAGGTAACAGTTAAGGGAGTGCTTTGTTCAAATAACGGCGAAGTCTTAAAAGATTCAGTCTTACAAGGTTTGGGGATAGCTTTGTTACCTACTTTTATGATTGAACCAGAATTAAAACTAAAAACACTGGCGATCGTTTTACCAGATTATCAACCACCAGCGATCGCGCTTTGTCTTATTTATCCTTTAAATCGACACTTGAATACCAAAATAAAATTATTTGTCGAGTTTTTTAGACAAAGATTTGGCAATGATAATAGCGATTAGCTGGGAGATCGCGAGCAAAAATATGCCAATGTTGGGTTTCACTTTGTTTTACCCAATCTAAAAGATTAGCGTCGCTGTTGTTCAAGGTCACAATCTTAAGGCAAAATAAAGATAGTCTGCTTGAGTGTTTTGTGTCATGACGTTTAGTGAGGCTAACAACTCACCAAAAAAAATATCTCAAGTTGTCGAAAACCTCAATATATATATAAATTTTAAATTCACAATTTAAGCGTGATCCAGAAATGACTACAAATATAGAAACAGAATTAAAAGAAATACTATTGGAAATCAAGTCTGATGTTAAAGACTTGAAAAAAGAGGTATCTGACATCAAAACGGATGTAGTAGTTTTAAAAACTAATCAAGAGAACATAAAGGAAAAATTATCTACCCAACAAAAAGCTATTGATAAAATTCCTGACTTAGCCGAAAAAGTTGGAGAACTAAAAAACTGGCGACAAATCGCCATAATTATAATTACTGGAACAGCTAGTACTGTTTTTGGCTGGATTTTAAAAAGTGGTAAATTTTAACTTCTAATATTTTGCTCAATTTAAACTCTCTATCTAAAAATATTGTTCATTCTTTGACTGGTTGGCAATATATTTTAGATGCTCTATCTCTATAGCTATTTTTGAGAAATGGTATGATAACTTAATTCAATTACTATATCTTCTATGAACTATGATAGTAGTAAGCTAGATTGAGGTACAAAACTTTACAAATACCAGCTTTAGTTTAGTTTCACTATCACTCTAGCTAACCTACTAAATTTCTTGGCAAAGCTTAGCCTAGCCCTAAAACTATTTTGCCACTACAAAGTTAACTAACTTATTCGGGACAACAATTATTTTTTTCACCTCTTTCCCCTCGATATATTTTTGCGCAATCTCAGATTCAGTCGCATATTTTTCTAACGCCGACTTATCTGAGCCAGCAGGGACTTGAATTGTGCCACGAGTTTTTCCCATAATCTGCACCACTAAAGTAATCTCGTCAACTACTAAAGCTGATTCATCTACTTCGCGCCACGGCTGTTTGTGGACTGATTCGCTATTGCCTAACTTACTCCATAATTCCTCAGCTAGGTGTGGTGTAAAAGGAGCTAGCAACAAGACTAAGGTTTCAATTCCTTCCTGATATACAGGAGAAGTTTCACACTGGGCATCTTTTAAGGCATTGCTTAACTTCATTAACTCCGAGACGGCAGTATTAAACTGATAATCTCCTGTTAAGTCTTCGGTGACTTCCTTGATGGCAGTATGAATCGCTCGACGCAATTCTTTTTCGGCTTTAGTAAATGTTGATGCTTCTGTTACTTGAGCAGGCTCGTAACTGCTTACTAAAGTCCATACCCGATTTAAAAAGCGGAATTGTCCTTCTACGTCTGCATCATCCCATTCTAAGTCTTTCTCTGGGGGTGCTTTAAACAGAATAAACATTCTGGCAGTGTCTACACCATATTGTCCCAAACCTTGTTCGAGACTAACACCGTTATATTTGGATTTAGACATCTTTTCAAAGAAAACTTCTAATTTATCACCCGTTTCAGGATCTACAGGATCATCAGGGTTAATCTCAGTCGCAGGAATATATTTATTAGTTTTAGGGTTTTTATAAGTCAAACCCTGCACCATTCCTTGAGTCAGCAAGCGTTTAAATGGCTCGTCGAAATTAAGTAAACCGCGATCGCGCAATACTTTAGTGAAGAAACGAGAATATAATAGGTGCAAAATAGCGTGTTCGATACCGCCTACATACTGATCTACGGGCATCCAGTCATTAACCCGATCGGTCGCAAAAGCTGTATTAGTGTTACTAGCGTCGCTATAACGGAGGAAATACCAGGAGGAATCAATAAAAGTATCCATCGTATCGGTTTCCCGTTTAGCAGGCTTACCACAGCAAGGACAAGCTACATTAATCCAGCTAGTTAACTGAGCCAAAGGAGAACCACCGCGTCCCGATAATTCGACAGATTCGGGCAATTCTACGGGAAGATCTTGCTCTGGTACAGGTACAGTACCGCAATCATCACAGTGAATCACAGGGATGGGACAACCCCAGTATCTTTGGCGAGAAATTAACCAGTCCCGTAAACGATACTGAATACGTGCCTGACCATAACCCTGTTGTTCAGCATATTCGATAATTTTGGTTTTACCTTCAACCGAAGGCATACCGTCAAACTGTTCTGAATTAACTATCGTTCCTGGTTCAGTATAGGCATCCTGTAGGGGCGAATCGCGACGCGAAGCTAGTCCTTTAGGGCGATTCGCCCCTACATCAGTTCCTTCGGGAACAATTACGGTTTTAATCGGCAAACCCTTCTCGGTGGCGAATTTAAAATCCCTCACGTCATGAGCAGGAACACCCATTACTGCCCCAGTACCATATTCATACAGCACATAGTCAGCAATTAAGATGGGTACTTCTTCGCCGTTAAACGGATTAACTGCTTTTCCGCCAGTCAAAATACCCCGCTTAGGTTTATCTTCTGCCGTACGTTCAATTTCAGTCTCTCCTTTAATCTCTTCCATAAAAGCTTCTACTGCTGCTTTTTGTTCGGGGGTAGTTACTTCAGGAGTCAAAGGATGTTCAGGTGCAAGCACTATATAAGTCACACCGTAGACAGTATCGGGACGAGTGGTAAAGACAGCAATTTTGTCAGTTCTACCCACAACGGGAAACTCTAAATAAGCCCCCACAGACTTACCAATCCAGTTAGCCTGCATGGTTTTGACTCGTTCTGGCCAACCGTCAAGCTGATTTAAGTCCTGTAATAGCTTCTCGGCATAGTCAGTAATTTTAAAGAACCACTGTTTGAGCAACTTACGTTCCACAATTGCCCCAGAACGCCAGGAACGCCCTTCATTGTCCACCTGTTCGTTAGCCAGTACAGTTTGGTCAATGGGATCCCAGTTAACCGCAGCCTCTTTCTGATAAGCCAACCCCGCATCAAGAAATTGTAAGAACAGCCATTGCGTCCATCGATAGTAGTCGGGTGAACAGGTAGTAACTTCTCGCTCCCAATCAATCGAAAGCCCCAACTGCTTTAGCTGCTCGCGCATTTGAGCAATGTTTTGCCACGTCCACTGAGCAGGGGGAATACCGCGATCGATTGCTGCATTCTCAGCAGGTAGACCAAAAGCATCCCAACCCATAGGATGTAGTACTCGATAACCCTGCATCCGCTTTAGACGAGCAATTACGTCAGTGATCACATAGTTACGCACATGACCCATGTGTAGATTACCCGAAGGATAGGGAAACATAGACAAAGCATAAAATTTTGGGCGATCGCTTTGGGGAGGAGTTTCATCGATCGCCGATTCTTGCCACTGCTGTTGCCATTTTTGCTCAATTTCTGCTGCGTTGTATCGTGACTCCACAACTGGGGTTACTCCTATAAATTGCTTAAATTAGATAACTCTTAAATAGTATAAGTAAACTTGGTCTTAACGCTGCTCTCAATACTCTATTCTTTGAAATCCTAAAATATTAGTTTATGGCTCAAAATATTGTTCAAATTAATCCAGAATCAGCTATTTTGGCGATCGCCAATGCTACTCAAGATAACCCGATAATCATTGATTTTGATGAAACATTATTACTTAGAAACTCAACGGCTGAATATATTAATAGTCTTCGTCCTCGCTGGCTCGGCTTTATTTTGATTATGCTACTAAAAATAATTAGACCTTGGTGTTGGCTACCAGGATCGTTGAGAGGCAAGCAGACTAAAGATTGGTATTTAGTAGCAATTCCTTCTATTTTATTACCCTGGACATTATTTCTGTGGCAGCAAAAAGCCAAAAAATTAGCTGAAGAATATAGCAATACTGAAATTATTGACGCAGTTAATAGTAACACTGACGCACCAGTTATCGTGGCGAGTTTGGGCTTTGACTTGATTATCACGCCTATACTGCAACATATGCCGATGAGATGGGATTCTTTAGTTGGTTGTCGATTTTGGTCAGGAGCTAGCGATCGCCAGCAGGGAAAGCTCTTAATGATGCAAAAAGTATTATCACCTTCGGCAATTACTTCAGCCGTCTTAGTCACTGATTCTGAAGATGATTTAGGATTACTGCAAGTGGTTGAGCATCCTTGTTTTGTTTTATGGTCTACCGCTAAATATGTCGATCCGTTTCAAGACTTTTGGCTTGATGCTGTAGTCAAAAAATTCAAAAAATCACTTAAGGGTTGAGGACAAGTAAAGTTCAAACAATATCCAAGATCTATCAGGATGTTGATGCGCTGGAGATTAAGTAGGTGGGTGTAATTAAATTGGAAATGAGGTTAGGGAGTAACAAGTAACAAGTAACGAGTAACGAGTAACAAATAGCTCTAAGGGTAGGGGTTTGATAACGAAGTGTATCCTTTAGGATAACTTATTTTGCCTACCTACTTAGATCGGCTTTTTCAAATGTTAGGGGGTTGCGGGAGTAGAAGCTTCTTCATCTTTAGTAGTCGAGAAAAATCGCTCTGTAATCCAAGCCGTGAGGATATGAGATAGCAATCCCACTGGCCCTGCAAAAAGACAGAGAATTAAAGAATGAACCGTCCAAACTCCAGTTTTTTGTCCCTGCCAGTAAATCCAGCGACCAACAAAGAGATCTAAAACTAAAAAATGAACCCATCCCGTAGCTGCAATTCTTTCGGTAGCAAAAAATTGAGCGATATCTGTTAGCTTAGGATTGGACAGAGCCTGAGCCGATTCTGGAGTAATTGACCCTGAAAAAAGATAGATATATAGACCTGCTAGTGCGACAAATGGCAGAAAAGATGCCATGACTTTTTGCGTAATTCCCCATTTAGGGAGGAAAATCATCAAAATCCAGAATGGAAGCACGAAGAAATTGGCAAAATCGAATAGCTGAGCAATTGTCATTACAGATACGGAATTAACGAGTTTTCTTGAAGTGATTCTAACAAACAAGATCGATAGCTTCGCTCGTACGTGGGTAGTAAGTAGTAGGTAGTAGATATTTATCAATCCAGCTAAATATTAAGTTGTGTCAGAAGAATCAACTGATAGACTGGAAATTAAATTTAATAGCGCGCACTCCCAAACTAGACGAGGCTGCACATAACTGAGCAAATACTGACGAGTTTTTTCCCAGGTTTCCATTAGCTCTAGCTGCTGATTTTGTTGCCAGTAATAAGCTTGCAGATAATCCACCAGCCACAGTTGAACTGAACTGTCTAGCTGAGTAGTAATAGCTTGGGCTAGATTGAGAGCCTCTAAAGGAGTTTTGGGCGATCCTTTAGGGTACCCTAAAGGACTAGCTTCGCGTCGCGCGGAGCGTAATCGCTTTAACTGCTGTAATAGTTCATCGGGAATTAGCTGTAATTGCTCCCAAGCAGCGATCGCCTGTCCTGGACTTCCTTGGGCGATCGCCATTAGCTCAGGATGCTCTAAAATGGCAGTGTAGTTATTGGCTTTCAGGATCGTGCTTAAATCTTTTGAACAGAGGCGATTAAACTGGATTCGCTGACAGCGAGACACCAAAGTAGTCAATAAAGAGTCGGTATCGGGAGCAATCAGAATTATTGTGGCTTTTCCAGGCTCTTCTAAGGTTTTTAATAAAGCATTAGCTGGTGCTTCCCCCATCGTTTGAGCATCTTCAATAATGACAACCTGTCTCGTGGCTTCCAGTGCAGGACGATTGAGAAACTGGGTGATCTGGCGAATCTGTTCAATCCGAATTTTGGGTGGTGTTTTATACTGCAAACCTTGTTCGGCAGCTTGAGTGGCGGTGTATAATTTTTCCCCCTTGATGAAAGTGGGTTCTACCCAGAGTAAGTCTGGATGATTACCTGTCTCTAGCTTTCTGCTGGCGAGGTACTGTTTTTCTAGAGATAAACCATTAGTTAATAGCAGCTGGGTAAAATTTTTCGCAGCGATGGTGCGTCCAATACCCGATGAACCACAAAAAAGATAGGCTGGTGCAATTCGGTTGAGGGCGATCGCTTGTAGCAACAATTCAACTGCTTTTGATTGACCTAGCAGATTCGGGAAAGCTTGCATATCTCAAGGTCAGCTAAATATAAATGATTAAAGTACTAGATTCGTTAGTTAGTCAATTAATCATGTTCTTCATCATCAATCATGGCAGGATCGATGAGGGTAATATCAAAAGGATCGTCGGGGGGAATAGTCGGAAAAACATCATATTCTCGATATTCATACACGGCTTCCACCTGGGGGCCAAAAACCACCTTATCTCCATGCTTTAAATCGTGAAATCTAACTTTCTTCCCATTGACCAATAAACCATTGACACTATTATTGCCTTCTGAGTCACCATCGATAATTCGATAGTAACCATGATCTTCTTCCTTTCTTCTGACTAGGGTGGCATGATGACGTGACACAAACTGAGATTGCAGCAAAATATTACAGTGAGCGCTTCTACCCATAGAGTAGCTCTCATCCTGAAGACGAACTTCCCGATGACCTTTGCCATCGGTAACAATCAAAATGTGTTCTTCACGGTGTTTTACAGGTCTTGCAGTCATGAGCAATGTTTCCAATTCCCCAGTCTATTCTGATAACTAGCTCGATCTATCTAATTATGGAATAGATGGGATGCCATAAAAAATAGTAACCAGCAGCTAAACTCAAACGGTTGCTAATTTGCGATCGACAATTCTAGCGGTTACTGAGCAATATTATGACTCCAAATCAGTACCACAGCTTAATCAAAATAAAATAAGGTAACAATTTTTCTTTGTTCCTCAGCTTCTCGACAAGTTTTTAAGAGAGTATCGCTATCATGAAAAGCAAAGCAAATTAACTGTTGACAACGAGAAATAATTTCGCTGTTACACATTGCACTAGCTTCCCCTAGAGACATATGATCGTTGTTAGAATTTTCAATTAGATGAACTACTTGCTCCAATTGCTTTTTAGATTCTTTAGGCTGGCGTGAAAGACTCTGGGGCAAAATTACGGTTAATAAATTTGAGTCAGCGCGCATTGCACCTTTAATCGCCGCCGAATTAGTGCCAATCGCTCCAGAAGTAACTAACCGATTTCCTGCCAAAACCAAAGCGTAGCTCATCATTTCAATTAGCTGCTGGTGCATTAGGGGTACATGGCGAGAACCTAACAAGGCAAATCGCTTAGAACCAGTTTGTTGAATTGCTGCTAATTCTTGGGTTAATGTATCGAGGCGGATGTCACTTGCGGTAACAGTGTCTAGTGGTTGTTGGCTCAATGAACAAATATTGTGATCGTAAGATTAACGCCAGTAATTGTAACAAATGATTGTGGTTCAAGGCGATAGGTTGTGGGAAAACTTTATTTTCAAGCTTTAAGCTCCAAAAACAAGATTAAGCAATACTGCCTCGTTTACGTGCTTCTTTGTAGGATGTACCGACGTTGCGCAAACCTGCTTTGATTAGTTGCTGTTCTAATAGACCAAAAAAGCGAGCGCGATCGCCTCCTCGAACTACCGCCTGATTATGTGCTTCTGCCAGGGCTACGGGATAACCATAGCCTTTTTGTACCTGAGCCAGCATAATACCTAAAGACTGGTCAAATAGGGCTTTATCTTCCACTACCCAAGCGGGAACTTCAATCCGCGCTACTTCTGCACCAACGTTGACGTAACAAAAATGCACTCTTTGAGCTTCGGCGTAAAGTTCTAAAATACGTAAATTACTGCGATATAAAGGGCTGCGCTGTCCTGGTTGTAGGTGACTTGCCCAGAAAGTTGAATCCCTTAAAGAATCTAGTTTCTGACAGGGATATTTGTCAATTAAGTCCCCACAATGAACTACACAGTTAGGATGTTCGTGTTCGCAGGTATGTAACCGCAAAAAATTTAGTCCTTCGGTACTTCGAGAGGCGCTGACGTAACCCATCATCGGGATTTTAGTTACTCTAAGGCGTTCACAAGCAGCTAAAATCGGTGGTAAAATTTTGTCCCTAGCTTCGACAGGTAAGCCATCTAAAAACCAGTAAATCAGCGAGCCATCAACCAAAGCTAGATTAGGTACATCATGGTGTTCCCCTGGGGGAAGTACCCAATTACAAGCCATCTCTGCCAGCATCTCGGCTTCGGCTACAGTGCGTCGATAACCCATCCATTCTTCTAAACGAATACCCCACTGCCGAGATATGTATAAGTCTTCGGTTTTATAAAAAACTTCGGGGAGGCTATCTAATAATGGGTGCAAGCTTTGTCCATAGTGGAGCATAATCTGACCGATATTAATCAGATAGCAGTAGGCAATCTCATGATGGGAAGGAGAAATCTGTGAACCATCGGTGGCAAAAACACTATGGCTATAGGGCGCTGGCTGAATCTCAAAACACCGATCTAGAGGCTCAATGGGAGTAGCTGCGGCAAAAATCAGGCGATCGCGAAAATCTGTCTGTAGCTGAATTAATTCTGCCTGTCGATTAGCTGCCTGTCGCTGTAAATTCTGGGCAGACTCCAATCTTTTGCCAGAAGCGATCGCCTCTTTGTGTAGATGTTGACTAATCCCAGGAATTTGCCCCGCAATTTTGGCTAGATCCAGCATGGTTGTTAATAATTTTGGTATATAAAGCAGATTTTTCAATCATAAAACATCTGCTCAATTGAGCTGGCGCGAATATTTACAATTAACAATTAACTTTGTAGCTTGATATATTTCCCTAAGTAAAATTATTTAGTCCAGAATCATTAAAATCTCGCCTCACAAGCCTGTAAAATATAAATAAGCAATTAATTAGTAGCAAAGTTATCTACCCACAACCTCTATAAAATAATGATTGCAGGGGCTATATTGCTAAATTCACACATTATTTACATTTTTACCCCACTAATTACCCAAACTTTATAGCTTGCTCCCATATTCGTAGATATACTGAGATTAAGTCACAAAAACAAACGTAATTAGTCTGTTGTATTAATTAACATATCAGTAAATTCATGGAAGATATCAATAACTATATTTCTGCTATCCAACAAGAGATTGTTGCCGAAGAAAAAACCGTTAAGGTTGCTCGATTAATTGTTTTGCTCATCAAAATCGAGAAAGAATTAGCTACTGTGAAAGAAACTTTAGCTAAACTGCAAAACCATCAGCAGAAATATAATCAAGATTCTCAGCTAGCGATCCAGATTGAGCAGAAAATTGCCACTGTCAATCGTCTTTCCGCCAAAATTAGTAAAGCAAGACTTAATTTAAACTACTATTTTATTTAGAGCCTCCATCTGGCTCACAGCGACCTGATTTGAAATAAATTAATCATAATAAACAAATTATTATAATTTACGCCTAAGCTAATGTGATACCAATTCTCAATAGTAAGAGGAGACTTGGTAGTAGCATGTATAAGTTAAAGTGTTAAGTTGAGATGGAGATGGGCGAGTTTGATTCAAGCATTTTTAGTGGTAAAACGCCAATTTATGTTTAAATCTTCTTGATTGCGTTATTCTTGCCCAGCAGTTAATTGTTTCTAAAGTCTGAGCATTGCCCATTCGACGCTTTAGACATTGCTGATGTAACACGCTCAATTCGATTTCGCTAATGTTTAACCCTTCGGGTTCAGCAGTCCTAAAGAATACCGCTTCGCGACGCGAAGGACGGACGCGCCAGCTGACGCGAAGCTAATCCTTTAGGGCTAGTCCTTTAGGGCATATTTTTTAGGGCAACAAAATTTCGAGCTGCTGACGAGCCAATCAGTATAATTGTTCTAATCTAATTTTGTACAGCTATAAAAGTCGGTAATCACTAGCTCCAGTAACGCTACTATCTGCATCGCTTTTATTTTAAAATAGGGAAGTTATGATAATTACACTAAACCAATTAATAATCGATCGCGGAGTTGATTAAATTTATGGATTTAATAGTTACCAGCCTGGTTAGCTTTCTTCAGATTTACTGGATCTTGCTAATTGTGAGAATTTTACTGTCTTGGTTTCAGACTGCGGAATGGGCGGGACAGATCATTTCCTTCCTTGCTCCTGTCACCGATCCTTACCTCAATATATTTCGGTCAATTATTCCACCTTTAGGTGGACTTGATATTTCAGCGATTTTGGCGCTGTTGTTATTACAGTTTGTCCAAAGTTCACTGGCTTCTTTTTCTGCTGCTAGCATGGCAAGCGGATTTTAAAGCTAATTTTCGTTCTCAAAATCGTCGTAATAGTAAGGACGAACTTTTCCTGCAAACCCAGAGGCTTTAAAGTTTTTTAATTTTAGAGGAGTTGGTTGATTTGCAGGGACACTGACTCTGATTTCAAAGTCACTCACACCAGGGGGTACTTCTTCAATCGTGCCAATTCGCCCCCGATTTTCAAAGGTTGAGTTGTCATTTGCATCATAAATCCGACCAAATACATCAGCATCTACTACGGTTTTGCCTGAAATATTTTTTGCTTTACCTTTAATGGTATAGCAACTGGCTGGACGAAGATCGCCGCTAGCAACGCTTCCGTCTGCCTCATCTCCCGCACATGGCTCGTAGGAAAGATTGCTGAGACTGATTGAAGTCATCGCTGCTGCGGGGGGAGTTATCATCCAACTACCCAACCAGAAGGAAATAGAAATCAGTAGCCCTGTTATAAATCGAATCATAGGTAATATTCGTCTCTATTGATTGTTTGATTATTTCTATTTGGTTGAATTCAATTTGCTACCTAAGAATCACAATACTTGCGCTCTTAACCAAGCAACAGGAAGAGATAGGGTTTTCTTTGGTTTAGAAACAAAAGCCCGCTGATTAAAAACATCGTAGTTATTTGCTTCAATTTCATCCAGAATTCTCTGATAATGCATTAAAGAAGCCCAAACTGGTAATCGAGAGTCACGAATTAAATAGCGAATACCTGCTTCGGCTTGTTTGTAATATTCTCTAGCTCGCTTAATTTGAAATTTCATTACTGCCTTCCAGCGCTCGTCTACCACTCCTGCTAGCAAATCCTGCTCTGTATAATTAAAAGCGTGGAGATCTTCCAGGGGGAGATAAATACGATCGCGCTGCATATCTTCGCCGACATCGCGCAAAATATTAGTCAGCTGCATGGCTATACCCAAAGCGATCGCTTCTTCGGTGGGAACATAGATCGGTCGATCTTTTTGCCACGGTACACTGTTAGCATCTACACCAATACCCAACACAGCATTGGACATTAAGCCGACTGTGCCAGCAACACGGTAACAATAGAGTTTAAGTTCTTCAAAAGTTTGATAGCGATTACACACCAAATCCATGCTTTGTCCAGCAATCATATCGCGAAAAGGTTGAATGCCCATCGGATAATTTTGGATGGTATCAACCAGAGCAACATCAGGATCATCAATTGGGTGCCCTGCAAAAACAGACTCTAACTGATGCTCCCATGCTGCTAAAGTTTCTTTGGTAGTGTACTTAGCTTTAGCGCCGTCAACTAGTTCATCAGTAAGGCGACACCAAGCGTAGATTGCCCAAATTGCCTTACTTTTCTCTTTAGGCATCAACAGAGTGCCAAGATAGAAGGTTTTAGCGTAATCTGCCGTAATTTTACGGCAAATCTCGTAAGCCTCATCTGTTGAGACTAATTTTTTTTTCGTTTCGGTTTTTGGTAATTGCAACATTCAGAAGCAAGCAGAAGTTACTGTCTTTTATTGAGCGGAGAATAGGGTAGTATACATTTTTGCCCTATGTCATTTAGCATTGTCTCATCCTATTGTTACTAGAAACATATAACAAGACAACAAAAGTTAGATTTGTAGATTAAACGGCGACGGCTGGGGTTTTATTATCCACTTGGGTTGAAGTTGAATAATCAGCCGCGATCGCTTTGGCTGCTAGTTTACCAGAAAGTACCGCACCTTCCATGCTGCCTAAATATTCTTGTTTGGTGAAGCTACCCGCTAAGTAGAAATTATCTATGGGAGTTTTTTGTGTGGGTTTAACCGACTGCGTACCCGCTAAAGCACGATAGACAGAGCGAGGTGTTTTAACTACCTTAGATTTTAGCAATTTTGCCTGATTATCTCCTTCAAAGTGTTGCGGAAACAGTTTGGTTAATTCTGCCATCGTCGCTGCAATAATTTCCTCATCCGACTTGGAGATCCAGTCTTTAGCAGGCGCTAGTACCAGCTCTAACATTGATTTATCAGGATCGGCATACTCTTTACAGGTGTTACTCATATCGGCATAGACACTCAGTAAAGGCGATCGCGAAAATAATAACTGGTCGATTTCGGTAATCTTGCGATCGAACCAGAGATGTAAATTAATTACCTCTACTCCTTCTAACTTACACATATCCTGGAAGAAAGTTTGCTCTTGCCAAGCTTTAGGTAGCAGAGGTTTCAAAGGATCGACAGGTATCGCCGAGACATAAGCATCTGCCGTAATTATGCGATCTTCTGCACCGTCTAAACCACGAATCAAATAGCCTTTAACCGTGCCATCTTCATTGGTCATAATCTCCTTAATCGGCGTATTAAGATGTACTTCTCCACCTCTGGCGGTAATATAGTCAACCATTGGCTGACACAATCTCTCGGTGGGTGAACCATCCAAAAACGCCACTTTTGAACCATAACGCTCCTTCAAAAAGCGGTTAATTGCCGTGAGGGGAATAGTAGCAGAAACATCTTCAGGATTGATAAAAGTCAAGGCTTTAGACGCAGCAATAAAAATATCGCTATTAACTCGCTCATCAATACCCTGCTGTTCTAACCAAGCCAGTAAATCATACCGATCCATATTTTCCACATACTGTTGTCCCCGAATAATTGCAGGCAATAACCCGACAGCAAACTTAAACTTCTGTGTCCAAGTCAACATATCGTTGTTACGAATAATCGACACAATTACGTTAAAAGGAGCAGGAATATCAGGAACATCGAAACGAGAATATGTCCCTGGTTTCTCTGGCTGGTTGAAGATTAGAGTATGTTCTTTCCACTGTAGCCTGTCTTCAATGCCCAACTCTTTAAACAGTTGAATCATATTGGGATATGCCCCAAAAAAGACGTGTAAACCAGTTTCATACCAGTCTCCATCCTCATCCTTCCAAGCAGCTACCAAGCCACCCAGAACATCTCGACGTTCAAGGACAATCGGTTCATGTCCCTCGTCTACCAAATACTTAGCGCAGGCTAATCCTGCTAATCCTGCTCCAGCGATCGCAACGCGCATTGACAAATACTTATCTCAAATAACGGTTTACATTACATAAGCCACTTAATTAGTTTTTGTGAGTTTGTGACCTAGTTTTGATTATTATACTTTGCATTTCGTTACAAATGCTTAGATCGATTAATATTTATCAGCGACAAGCTATTTATCAGAGTTATTCACCAGTTACTTTCTCATAATAGAGTCCAGAGAAATTTTGCAACCAACTATTTTGCTCTTGATTTATTAATCAAGTTGATTTTATAATCATTCGACGACAGGGTGGAAAACGAGAAGTTGTGATGGAAGAATTGCTCCAGGCGATCGCTAACAGCAGTATTGAACAGCAAGTATCTTTGTTACCTCAAGCTTTAGAGTATGGAGAATCAGGTATTGATTTTTTGATCGATCGCCTCAACGATCCTGAACTGGAAATACGAGCAAAAGCCTACGAACTTTTACAACATAATCAGTCTCAAAAAGTTCAACAAGCGATCGCTCCAGGACTTTTATTTAATCCTGGGGATAAGATTTTTCATATTAGAAAAAGCACGATGTGGTTTGACGATAGTTTTTATAGCTTATATCCATCCTCAAATGTAGATAAAGAAAAACATTTAGTTACCGACAATGACTATATCAATCAAAGTTTTAAAATCATCAGCTTTGATCGAGCAGCTTATGTAGTTACTTTTACGCCCTACTTTATTAATTATCAACAAGCAAAATTAGTGGCAGAATCATTACACAATAAAAGAATTTCCGAAGTAAGCATTACAGAATTTGAGTTTAATGATGATCAGGAAACAATTAAACATTGGTGCGATTGCTATCAAATAACTCAAGCGGTCAATAATTTGCAGAAAGAAAAGAATCTAAAAAATGGTTTAGATAGGTGGCTTGAAATCGATGGAATGTCTGATTTTAAAGACAATATCTATTGGTCAACCGTCGAAAGTTATTTAAAATCCAGCGAACACTTAGATTTGTTAAATCAACTTTGGCAAGATTTAGTAGGTAAGTTCGCATTTGTCGGTGAAATTATTTTTGATAAAACTACTTATTTAAGTATCGATCCGTATTATTCTCAGATCTTGGACTATGAGGACAGATATAAATATTCTTATGGTGAAGATGTAGAAGAATTCTCGTTATCTTTAGAAGAAACAGAGACAAATTATTTACTAACTGCACTAAATAGTTCTCAGCTAGAAATTAGAATCCTTGCTTATCAGTTGTTGAAAGGAATTAATTTAGATAAAGCGCAGCAAGCTATTTATCAAGGAGTGAAACTAAACCCAGGAGACATAATATACAGCGTTTATCAATCTGGTGTGGGATATAATGACCAAATATATCATCATATTGTAGGTAATCCAGATGATGTTGGTATTGAGCATCTTCGTAGTCAGATTACTAATAGTCATGAATACGAACTACCGTTATACCCTCAGCGCAGATATTGTTTTACAGATAAAAAGCAAGCTGAAGAAGTAGCAGAGACTCTACATCGAAAGTTAATTAAAGAAAGAGACTTTGCTTTGGAATGGCGTAAAGAAAATCCAAATTTTGATTTAAAAAAGTGGTGTCTTGATAATGATATTGCTTACAAATATGGGTGGGACGAATTCAAATTGGGTGGCATAGATAGTTATGATGCAATTTTTGAAATTAAAGAGCTAATCGCTCATGATGAACAGCTATACGACAATTTAAGACGAAGTAGATACATATATCATCCAGGACACATGGATACTTGGTGTAAAGATAATCATCTTTGTTATGAGCAGATTTGCGATGAGCATCATCCTGACTATTGGGACAATTATGGAAAAGTTTTGGATTATATAAATCTGCCCGAAAATATTGAGCTATTAAGTAAGTTTTGGAAAGATGGTGAGGGTAACTTTGCTTTTGTCAAAGAAGAAATTGTGTTGCAAAAGGTATATATTAAAATCGGCGAAGAACTACATGGTCAAGCTGAAGTCAATAATTTATTTGCCGTATCCGAAAAAGATCGTGAAGCAGCAGAAAAATTATTAGTTGAATTATTAGAAAATAGCAAAACCCAGACTGAATCTAAATCAAAAGCACGAGGAATACTACAAGATTTTCATGGAGACGAATCAGAAGAATATCAATGGGAGAACGAAATTCCTTTTTAAAAAGCTCAATACAAAAAATTATTAATCAAATGAAAGGATTAAGTATAACGGCGATCGGCTTGAGATGTTTTGATGAGTGTTTGGATATTTTTTACACTCTAAAGTCACCTTTAAAATTAGATTATTTAGAATTAGCAATTGGCAGTAAATGCGAGATTGATCGCGACTATCCAGATATTCCTTTGATCCTCCATGATTCATGTTTATACGATCGCTATTTTCGCTATAAATTAGATCCTTTACAACCATCGACCTGGAAAGCTTATGCTGATTTCATTAACCGTCATCAAGTTTTAGCCGTATCTCTTCACCCACCCCTAAAAAGTTATTGCAGTCAAAAAGAATTAGAAGTGGCAATGATGAAAATGCAGAAAGCATTGCAAGTACCTGTATATCTAGAGGTTATGCCTGCTGACAATTATTGGTGTTCTAGTATTCCAACTCTTATTGACTTTCCATTATTAATTGATGTTTCTCATGTCAACATTTGGCATCAGGGTAACACCACTACCACTAAAGAGACTTGTCTGACTTTGCTTAACTCTTATACAGTGGGGGCAATTCATCTGAGTCATAATGCAGGAAAAGCAGATACTCACGATCTCATTCCCCATAATGTTTGGTTTAATGATTATTTAGCAGAATGGAATGATAATTATTTTGTTACTTACGAAAGCTTAACCATTGATTACGCAGCTTATGAGAGGCTGGATAAATGTCGTAGATTTGAAGTTGATATCTGAATTTTTACTGCGCTGTTCCCTAAAGGATTAGCTCGCAAGCTCGCGTCACAAATAGGTAGACCTCAACAATGAAATTTTAAAAAAGCTAAAAGCTAAGAGCTAAAAGCTAAGAGCTACGTACAGATTACTTTTCAGCTTAATACTTGAAATTAGCAACGCCTTATTTCCCATACCAAATTGACTCTATCTGCTCGATAATAGACTTTGCTTGAGTTAGTTTTTTCTCATCAAGAATTACTGTAACGTGACCCAATTTTCTCCCTGGACGAGATGTTTTACCGTACCAATGAAGGAAGCTACCAGGTATTTTGAGAATGCGATCGCGTTTTTCTTCATAATCAGTATCAGACTCTTCAAAACCCAATAGATTGACCATAATTGCCCCTGATGACTTTAAAGCTGTTGAACCTAAAGGTAAACCCGTAACAGCCTGGAGCTGCATCGCAAACTGAGAAGTCTCGCAGCCATCTAGGGTGTAGTGTCCTGAATTGTGGGTGCGGGGCGCAATTTCATTGACTAACACTCGATTATCTTTGGTCAGAAAAAATTCAATCCCAAATACCCCTACTACTTCGAGTTTATCTAAAATCGTGCTGGCGATCGCCTTAACTTCTTCAGCTATTTCATTTGCGACATCTGCGGGGGTAATTGTCCAATGACATACTTGGTTTTGCTGAAAAGTCTCGGTAACTGGATAAATAGCGATCGCTCCAGAGTCATTACGAGCAGCAATAATACCTAATTCTCGTTCAAAAGGGACAAATTCTTCAATCAACAACTCCGCAATGGGAACAGTTTTAGCTAGCTGTTGTAAACATTCAATGTCTTTAATAATAAAAGTTCCCTGCCCATCATAGCCATGACGACGAGCCTTTAACACCAGAGGAAATCCATAGTCAGCAATGACTTGTTCCTGAGATGACCACAGACTAAACTGCGGTACAGGTAAACCAACTTGCTGCAAAAAACTACGCTGATGATACTTATCTAATAGGGGTTTCAGCGTATTCAAACTAGGTTTAAATATTGCGTCTATACCTAATTTTTGCAATCCCTCTAGATCGATAAACTCATTTTCAAAGGTAATTACGTCGCAAAGTGTTGCTAGCTTAGCTGTGGCGATCGCATCATCAACATTGCCTAAAATAAACTGCTTGGCTTGACTAACGGCAGGTTCAGTTTCACTCTCAGCTTGCACAATTAACTCTAGATCTAACAATGGTGCTTCTGTACCCATCATCCAAGCCAATTGACCCCCACCAATTACCCCAACGCGCTTACCTACCATGTTTTTTTTAGCCTATTTTTTAACTGTATTTTCAAACCATTAACAAGTTTATTATCTAGTTATGGGCAGACTTTATCAAAGATATTGGTAAGCGATCGCTAAGTTAATCAGTTTGGTCTTTTTCCCCAATTCACACAAGGCGTAAAATAAAAAGTAATACTTAGGCATCGAAAGAAATTGATATGGTTGCCATCACTAAACAATTAGTCACGAACACTTGGGCAATTGCTACTTGGGATGAATTTTTAAAAAATATTGAAAATCCTGCTCATGTTAAGACCAAAGGCTACTATTACGATGGCAAATACAGAATTGAAATTACTCCCATTGGCAACGAACACGCTCAATATCATTCAATTATTAATTATGCAGTTTATCTTTACGCCACTTTAAAAAACATCCCTTTTACTGGAAAAGATAACTGTAGCTATCGACAGGTTGGCTTAAAAGAATTTCAACCAGATTTGTCTTATTATGTCGGCAATAATGCCAATGCTATTCCCTGGGGAGTGGGGATAGTTGACCTAAATGAATATCCAGTCCCAGATTTAGTGATTGAAGTTGCTAACACTTCTCTAGCCGATGATTTGGGCGAAAAAAGATTACTTTATGAAGACCTTGAGATAGCAGAATATTGGGTGGTAGACGTGCAGAATGTTAAAGTAATTGCCTTTGCCATTGAAGACAATGGGAGCAAAAGAGTTGCCGAATCTCTGGTGTTGACAGGATTAAAAATAGAGATTTTAACTGAAACACTTCAACGCAGCAGAACTAGCAATCATACCGAAGTTGGTAGCTGGTTAATGCAACAGTTTCAATCACAATCAAATTAAGCACTATCTATAATTCCACAACCATCATCAACTGCGATCGCATATTGCAACATTTTTTAACAATATCTTCATCAGGTTCTAAACATCATCTAAAATCCACTCGGAATTGCGTTCTCCCAGATCGAGCTGAATACTCACTGCTTTGCCTAATCTGGGACGTTCGCGAGTTTTCTCAATATAAGACTGTATCTGCGCTACACTGTTCCAACCGTTGAGATAATTGGCGATCGCCTGAAGATTTTCGGCATATTCCTGCTCGGACAGGGGAAAAGAGGCTTGTTCTAGGTATTTCCACATTACCTGGACATAAATCTTCCCTTTAATCTTTCTCAGCTGCATATCATAAGAACAGCCCCACTTTGCTAATAAAAGTTGGTGTAATTGTTCGCCTGTGATAATGTTTTGACTCATAAAGCTGTTGACTTTGAGTGGAATCGATTCTCAATCTCTGTAATAATTTAATACATTGGTTTATCTTGCGTTACCCAAATGGTCAGCTCGGAGTTTTGCTGGATGTTGTTTAACCTTCAAACTCTAGTAGACTATAAAGTTGGACTCGCAACTGTTAACTTTTTAAAGCGGAGAATGTGACAAAATTCTTTGGCATAGAAAACTTTAAACATCTCCCAGTCATCATTTTAAGTTTACAAAAAAATACAATTTATCTATAGCTATGGTTCAATCTTCTGGTACTAATATCCCGAATATGGATGACGATAACGTCCCCGATTTAGGGCGTAGACAATTTATGAACTTACTCACCTTTGGCTCAATCACAGGAGTAGCTTTGGGTGCGTTATATCCAGTTGTCAAATACTTTATTCCCAACACAGGTGGCAGTGGTTCTGGCGGTGTAACGGCGAAGGATGCTTTGGGCAACGATATTATCGTGAGCGAATTTATCGCGACACATCAACCAGGCGATCGCACCTTAGCTCAAGGTTTAAAAGGTGACCCTACTTATATTGTGGTTGAAGGGGATTCAACTCTGCGTAACTACGGGATTAACGCCGTCTGTACTCACTTGGGTTGTGTTGTTCCTTGGAATGCCAGCGAAAACAAATTTATGTGTCCCTGTCATGGTTCTCAGTATGATGAGACAGGTAAAGTGGTTCGAGGCCCCGCACCTTTATCTCTAGCATTGGCAAAAGCTGAGGAACAAGACGACAAGCTAATCTTTAGTCAGTGGACAGAAACTGATTTCCGTACTGGAGAAAAGCCTTACTGGGCATAAATTAAGGACTGACTGAATAAATTCCCCATATTAATCATATAGTTAATCTTTTTGAGATTGTTGATCTAACAAATGAGAACATTGAAACCATTGGCAGTATTAAAGTTTGCCAAGGACATAATTACTAAAACTACCATTGTGGCGATCGCTACTGTGGCTATTTTCTTGACCAGCGATCTTGCTGTATCTCAATCGGCTGCTGCATATCCCTTTTGGGCGCAACAAACTGCTCCAGAAACTCCTAGAGAAGCTACAGGCAGAATCGTTTGTGCCAACTGTCACCTAGCAGAAAAAGCCGCAGAAGTAGAAATCCCTCAGTCTGTCTTACCCGACACCGTATTTGAAGCGGTAGTGAAAATTCCTTACGATTTAGCTAGTCAACAGGTTTTGGGCGACGGTTCTAAAGGTGGTTTGAACGTTGGTGCAGTACTAATGCTGCCTGAAGGCTTTAAAATTGCCCCTGAAGACCGTATTCCCGAAGAAATGAAGGAAAAAACTGGCGGGTTATACTTCCAAGAGTATAAAGAAGGTGCAGATAATGTCGTAATTGTCGGCCCTTTACCTGGCGAACAGTATCAAGAAATTACTTTCCCCGTACTTTCTCCTAATCCTAAAACCGATAAAAATATCCACTTTGGTAAGTATGCCGTTCACTTAGGCGCTAACCGAGGACGCGGGCAAATCTATCCGACTGGAGAAGCGAGTAATAATAACGCAGTTAAGGCTTCTGTTGCAGGTACAATCGCAGCTATTACTCCTCAAGAAGCTGGTGGTTATGAAGTGGCAATTGAGACTGAAGACGGTACAAAAACCGACAAGATTCCTGCTGGGCCTGAATTGATCGTAGAAGAAGGTCAGCAAATCGCTGCGGGTGAAGCTTTGACTAACAATCCTAACGTTGGTGGTTTTGGTCAGAAGGATACTGAAGTAGTACTACAAAGTCCTGCGCGGATCGGAGGCTTAATGGCTTTCGTGGGTGGAATTATGATTTGCCAAATTTTACTTGTGATTAAAAAGAAACAAGTAGAGAGAGTTCAAGCAGCAGAAATGGATTTCTAATTCATTTTGTTTTAGCTGTTATTTAATTGAATAACATCAAGGCAGGTTTTAATACCTGTCTTTTTTGCTGGCAAAAAAAGATAATAGCGATCGCTTTATGAGACTTACTTCATTTAGTACATAGTTCTTAATAAATCACCCTTCCAAGACCGAAACGTTTTAATCTAAAAGCTGAAGTATAAGTAAACAACTAATTAAAAGTAAACATGAGTGTAACGGCAAGTGGTGGCAGTTCATTAGCCCGTCCTCAACTCTATAAAACAGTAGCGGTGTCGGCAATCTTGCAGGCAGAACAACAAGACCGTTATTTAGAACAGGGCGAACTCAAAGAATTAACAGCATATTATAAATCTGGTTTTCAACGGATCAACATCGCTCAGACGATTACTAACAATGCCGATATTATTGTCTCCAGGGCAGCAAATCGCATTTTTACAGGTGGTTCCCCGATGTCATATTTGGAGAAACCTGCCGCGATCGAAGAAATGGCGTTAGCAACTCCAAGTGGCAATACCAACGTTCCTGGTGAGCTGATCGTAGAGCAAAAAGAAGATAGTAAAAACAACACAAATTTATTCAACGCCTTTAAGTCTTTATTTGCTGGGGGAGCAGGGGCAGTTCCTGCGGGTTTTAGACCCATCAACGTATCTCAATATGGCCCAAGCAATATGCAGAAGTCTCTGCGGGATATGGCTTGGTTCTTGCGGTATATCAGCTATGCAATTGTCGCTGGCGATCCCAATATTCTGGTAGTTAACATCAGAGGACTGCGGGAAATTATTGAGCGAGCTTGCTCTACTGCCGCCACAATCGTCGCCTTGCAGGAAATGCGTGCTGCGACCAAAGATTACTTCCGCAAAGATCAAGATTCTTCAGATATTATTGAGCAGTATTTTACCCTTGCCATTAAAGAATTTGAAGCTCCTACCCCTTCAACTAAGTTGCGTCAGCGCGCTTCTTCTGACTTGCAAGGTTTGCAGCTACCTCAAAGCTACTTTAATGCCTCGGAAAATCGTCAAAAGTTTGTCATGAAAACTGGCTTGTCTACTTTAGAGAAGCAGCTAGTGATTAAAGCAGCCTACAGACAAATTTTTGAGCGGGATATTACTCGTGCTTATGGTCAATCTATTTCTTATTTAGAGTCGCAGGTTAAAAATGGCGACATCTCGATGAAAGAGTTTGTCCGTCGCCTCTGTAAATCCGAACTTTATCGCAAGCAGTTTTTTGAGCCGTTTATCAACAGTCGCGCTTTAGAATTGGCGTTCCGCCATATTTTAGGTCGTGGCCCTTCCTCCCGCGAAGAAGTCCAAGATTATTTCTCGATTGTTTCGGCAAAAGGATTGGCTGGTTTAGTTGACGCTTTAGTTGATTCAAAGGAATATGCTGATTACTTTGGCGAAGAAACTGTTCCCTATCTACGAGGCTTGGGTCAAGAAGCTCAGGAATGTCGTAATTGGGGGATGCAGCAAGACCTACTGAACTACAGCGCACCTTTCCGCAAAGTACCTCAGTTTGTGACTACTTTTGCTCGTTACAATCGCCCTCTACCAGATCAGCATGTCTATGGTTCAGGTAACGATCCGCTAGAAATTCAGTTTGGGGCAATCTTCCCCAAAGAAACTCGCAATCCTAGCAGTAGTCCTGCACCCTTTAATAAAGATACTAAACGCCTACTGATTCATCGTGGCGCGGGGATTAATAACCAAAATAGTAATCCTGCTGCTAGACACGAATTCCCAGGCTCTTTGGGGGCAAAGGTATTCCGCCTCAACAATCAATTACCAGGCGCAAACAATCAAAACAGCGTTAACTTTGCCGAAAATTCTACTCAGACTGTAATTCGAGCTTGCTATCGCCAGGTATTTGGTCGAGATGTTTATCAAGGTCAAGAACTCAAGGTTGCTGAAATCAAGCTAGAGAATGGAGATATAACTCTACGTGAGTTTATTCGAGCCTTGGCTAAATCTGATACCTTCCGTAATCTGTATTGGACATCGTTGTACGTAGTCAAAGCAGTGGAATATATTCACCGTCGTCTCTTGGGTCGTCCTACCTATGGTCGTCAGGAAATTAACAAGTACTTTGATATTTGCTCTAAGCGTGGTTTCTATGCATTAGTTGACGCCATCATTGACTCCCCTGAATACTCGGAAGCCTTTGGTGACGATACTGTTCCCTACGAGCGTTATCTGACTGCTGGTGGTCTGCAACTGCGTAAGGCCCGTCCTGGCGCTATTGAAGAAGGTATTGGAGCAAAAGTTGAGCCACATATAACACCTCGCTATGTCGAGTTGGGTCAGATTAGTTCTTTCCGCACTGAGCCTGAAGTTAAGCAGAAAATAGCTCAGGGAGTAAGCGCCCAGCGAGTACAAAGTAAGGTATTTAAGCTGACTACTACTGTAGACAAAGTAGCGCTGAAAAACGTCGTTAGGGCTGCTTATCGTCAGGTGTTTGAGCGAGATATTGACCCTTATGTGGTACAAACTCAATTTTCTGTCTTAGAAAGTCGTTTGGGTAACGGCGAAATTAATCTGAAAGAATTTATTGAAGGATTAGGCTGCTCGGAGCTATATCTCAAAGAATTCTATACTCCTTATCCCAATACTAAGGCGATCGAACTAGGGACGAAACATTTCCTAGGACGTGCGCCAGTTAATCAAAAAGAAATTCAGAAATACAACAAAATTCTGGCTTCTCAAGGTCTTAAAGCCTTCATTGGAGCAATGGTTAACAGTATGGAATATATCCAGGTGTTTGGTGAAGATACTGTGCCTTACCGTCGCTTCCCCACTCTTCCCGCTGCTAATTTCCCGAACACAGAGAAGCTCTATAATCGCTTGACCAAGCAGAATGACGAAATCGTTGTGCCTAGTTTTGATACGGTTAAAACTACTTCTAGATAAGAGAAAATAGTTAGACTAAAGCGATCGCTTTGGTTGAGTAGACTGAATAGATTGTTAACCAGAAAACTGAGAGCGGTTTCATCGATGGTGATGAAGCCGTCCTTATACTGCTGGTTCTTAAATAAAGCTTGTCCACAGATGTAACTAATTACAACAGAATGCAACATTAAATTCTGTTAAGTAAGGAGAATTAACTGCAACAAAATATCGGATTATAGTTAGGTTGGGCAATTGCTACAGCAATAACTTAGTCAACTTTAATCGACAGTCCTAAATACTACAGAGCATTTATGGGAGCAGTTTATTTAAAGCAACCAAAATAGCTCAAGCTTGTAGAAAAATTACTTTATGTAAAGGTTTGTTGATAAGTTGGCAATTGATGGCAAATTAGTTTGGACAAGTTGCAATACTAATTTGTAGCAGAAAGCTAGAAACTAGGTAGCAAAACAGAGTAATCTATAACCTAGGGGAGTATCAGCAGCCAGATTTAGGTAGTAGAGAATAAGCCTAATCTAAGGGTTGTTATGTCAGCAAAATTTTTTCGTCACGTTGGCGAAGAAACCTAACTAATTAACAACAGGCGAACTGAAAATCCTTGAAAACCAAAGCTACCGATCAAAAGGTAATTTATTCATTAATTTCATAATCATTGGGAGGAATCCATCGATGAGTATAGTCACGAAATCCATCGTGAATGCAGATGCTGAGGCTCGCTACTTGAGTCCTGGTGAACTAGACAGAATTAAATCTTTTGTAACTAGTGGTGAAAGCCGTTTACGTATTGCTCAAACTCTAACTGAGTCTCGTGAGCGTATTGTCAAGCAGGCTGGCGATCAACTTTTCCAAAAACGTCCTGACGTTGTTTCTCCTGGCGGCAATGCTTACGGCGAGGAAATGACTGCAACTTGTTTGCGTGACATGGATTACTATCTACGCCTGATTACTTATGGTGTAGTAGCTGGCGACACAACTCCAATTGAAGAAATTGGTTTAGTTGGTGCAAAAGAGATGTACAAATCTTTAGGTACTGACGTTGGTGCAATGGCTCAAAGTATCCGCGAAATGAAAAACGTAGCTACTTCAATGATGTCTGGTGATGACACCTCTGAAGCTGCTTCCTACTTCGATTACGTAATCGGAGCTATGCAGTAGTCGGCAATGCCTGGCTGCTAATATAACTAGTAACAAATTTTTTCAAAAACACACTAACTTATCAGTGTTAAACAGTTTAAGACTCGGTAAGATAAGGAAATAAAACTATGCAAGACGCAATTACCTCTGTAATTAATTCGGCTGACGTACAAGGCAGATACCTCGATGGTGCTGCGATGGACAAGCTCAAAAGCTATTTTCAAACTGGTCAATTAAGAGTTCGCGCTGCTAGCGTAATTAGTGCTAATGCAGCTAGCATCGTCAAAGAAGCAGTAGCAAAATCTTTGCTCTATTCTGATGTAACTCGCCCTGGTGGAAACATGTACACTACTCGTCGCTATGCGGCTTGTATTCGTGACCTTGACTACTATCTTCGTTATTCTACTTACGCTATGCTAGCTGGAGATCCCTCCATCCTAGATGAGCGAGTATTAAACGGCTTAAAAGAAACTTACAATTCTTTAGGAGTTCCTGTTTCTTCTACTGTTCAAGCAATTCAAGCGATGAAAGAAGTAACTGCAAGCTTAGTTGGTGCTGATGCTGGCAAAGAAATGGGCGTTTACTTCGACTACATCTGTTCTGGCTTAAGCTAGTTCAGGATCGTCAGGCTAATCGTTTAAAATAGCGATTATCGCACAGATTCGGAAGTCTAGAGTGAGTGCTAGTTCCAACAAAGCTTAGTTTTCCGAGCGCTAAGGAAAAGTAAGTTGAGAAGAGATCTAGTATTGACTTCTGACTCCCGAATTTTGGTATTTGGGGGATAGCTAAATCACCAACTAAGTCAGTTTAAAAAAGCTCATTAAAAAAGCTCAATCGGCGACTTATTTTTGGCGTAGCAAAATTTACTACAGGAAAATTTAACTTTTTTTATTTAATCAGGAGAAATTATCTCATGCGTATGTTTAAGGTGACGGCTTGTGTTCCTAGTCAAACCAGAATTCGCACTCAAAGAGAATTGCAAAACACTTTTTTCACTAAGCTTGTACCCTACGATAACTGGTTTCGTGAGCAGCAACGTATTATGAAAATGGGCGGTAAAATTATTAAAGTTGAGTTAGCAACGGGTAAGCAAGGTATGAATACAGGCTTATCTTGAAACTGCCTTTAATCATATTTGAGTCCGAAGGGGTCTAAGCGACCTCTTTTTTGTTGTTCAATCTAGACTAGCAAACAAGACGATAAAAAAAAGTTTAATCATCATGTTTAATTCAGGCTAATCATCTGCTACCTTTAAAAAGCAAAAATACAAACATAAGATTTAATATTAGTGCAAGCTAAAGTTGTTAAACAATATCTTAGTTATTTCATTCCTTTCGTCGCGCCTCAAGTTAAATCTTGGACATGGGAAGCCCGCTTATTAAACTGGCTAACTTGCGTCTGGTTGATTATTGGCTTGGTGACTTTAATGTCTGCTTCCTATCCCGAAGGAATGCTCAACAATAATGACGGACTGTATATTTTAAAACGTCAGATGATTGGAGTGGCGGTGGGCATTGTCGGCTTCAACCTAGTGTCTCGTCTACCGTTAAACAAAACGATCAAGATTGCGCCCTTGATGGTGTTGGTTTTTTTGCTCCTCATTTTTGCCACTTTAATCCCTGGCTTGGGTAAGACCACCATGGGAGCAAGTCGCTGGATTGCCATTGGCCCTTTTTCTTTGCAGCCTTCTGAATTAATTAAGCCCTTTTTAGTACTTCAAGCAGCATATCTGTTTTCTCGTTGGCGCAAATTAGCAAATAGAGTACGTTTGGTCTGGTTGATTGCTTTTGCTTTAGTCTTGGCAGGAATTTTGAAGCAGCCTAATTTAAGTACTACAGGACTGTGTGGGATGAGTTTGTGGCTGATTGCCCTGGCGGCTGAATTACCGTTGAGTCAGTTACTAACAGTAGCGGGAGGGGGATTAGGAATAGCCAGCCTCAGCATAGCCTTGAACCCCTATCAATTAGATCGAATCACTTCATTCTTGGATCCCTGGCAAGACTATCATAATAAAGGATATCAGCTAATTCAAAGCTTACTGGCGATCGCTTCTGGCAGTTTTGGCGGTTCGGGATATGGTCTTTCTCAACAAAAATTATCATTCCTGCCAATTCGCTCGACCGACTTTATTTTCGCCGTTTATGCCGAAGAATTTGGCTTTATTGGCTGCTTACTGCTGCTGTTGTTAATTATTGGCTATGGCACTCTAGCCTTAAGAGTTGCCATTAAGTGTAGCCAAGCGCTTCCGCGATTAGTTGCGGTGGGAGCGATGGTATTTATTATTGGACAGTCATTAATTAATATTGGTGTTGCCACAGGCTCTTTGCCCACAACGGGCTTGCCACTACCTTTTTTCAGCTATGGTATTAATTCCATTGTTGCTTCATTATTACTGGCAGGGTTATTAGTCCGTGTAGCTAGAGAAAGCAACACCACTAGGATAATTCCCCTCAATCAAAGTGCATCTATTGGAGCTACTTTTTCTAGTCGATCGACTATGACTAGACAATAACTGTACAATAGAACATTTAATCTGGAACGATCCGCTAAAATGTTTCCCATGTCACTAACTAGTTAAAGTTGATGCCCTCACAATCAAAGCTAGTTAAATTACCATAGACCTTCCTAGCCACTAATTCCGAGAAAGTAATGCACCTGCCAGGCACTATTATTGATAATCAATATCAGATTATTCAAAAGTTAGGTTGGTCAGAAAGGGAAAAAACCTATCTGGCAAAAAATTTACAGGCTACGGTCGATGCCAAGTGCATCATCAAACAGTTGGACTTTGACAGTGAAAATGAAGCCAATTGGTACATTATCCAACAATATTTGTTTAGGGAAGCGACAGTCATCAAAAGACTGGGGGATCATCCTCAAATTCCTCAGCTACAACATTACTTTAGCCAGGGTCAACAGTTTTATCTTGTTCGTGAATATATTGATGGTGATAATCTCGAACAAGAAGTTGAACGGAAAAAATTTGACGAAGCTGAGGTAATTTACTTAATTCAAGATGGATTACGCATTTTGGACTTTATTCACAAAACTAATGTGATGCATCGTGATATTCAGCCAATTCACATAGTTAAACGCAAGCAGGATAATGTCCATGTCTTAATTAATTTTGGCGCACTGCGTAAAATTGAAGCCCAGGAAATTAATCTCAAGGGAGAGCTAATTTTAAATCGAGCCATTGACAACTTAGCTTATGCAGCTCCAGAACAAAAAATAGGAGAATTTTACTTTAGCAGTGATATTTATGCTCTGGCTAGAAGTGCCGTCTATGCTTTAACTAGGCGATCGCCTTTGGAACTAGAGCAAGCTAAGATTGACTGGCGATCGCAATGTCAGATTAGCAGTAAATTCGAGACAATTCTGATGAAGATGATGTCGCCGATAGTAGAAAATCGCTATCAGTCTGCTTTAGAGGTGCTGCAAGATTTACGACCATTGCTCAAAATTAAACAGTTAGTGGGTGGTCGCTATTTAATTACAGGTTATCTAGGAGGCAACGAGGGAGTTGAGACCTATTTGGCTAATAATCTACGCCGTCAATATCAATCTCCTTGTTTAATCAAACAAATTGAACTACCCCAGAGCGATGATCACAACAAGTTTCAGCTTGAAGGCAATTTTATCGAAGAATTATCTGTTTTAGAAAGGTTAGGATATCACGAGCAAATTCCTCAGCTACGGGATCATTTTGAAGAGAATGATGAATTTTACCTAGTTCAAGAATATATTCAAGGAAAAAGCCTGACACAGAAAATAGCCCAGCAAAATCTTTCTACTGCTCAAATAATTCAGATTTTCGAGAGTACTTTATCTGTTCTCCAGTTTATTCATCAAAATCGTCTCATTCACCGCAACATTAAACCGTCAAATTTAATTATTCGCGAACTCGATCAGCAGGTGATCATCACTGATTTTGGTATTTTGCATGAAATCAAAACCCGACCCAATCTTTTGCTAGATAGTCGCACTTTTGAGCGACAAAATTATTGGCCACCTGAACAGGCTGCGGGAAGACCAACGATTAGCAGCGATCTTTACGCTGTGGGTATGACTGTAATTGAGGCATTAACAGGAACTAAGCCAGCGACCTTTACTAGAGAACAGACTGGTAAGCTGTTATGGGAGCAAAACTTGACTCTAGACCGTCGTTTAATTAGAATCATCGATAAATTGATTCAGTTAGATTTAGGTCAACGATATCAGTCAGCGGAAAAAGTTCTTAGTGACTTGAGAAAAATCAACAGTTATGGAAGTTGGAATTATCAGCCAACTAAAATTAAACTTCAGGATTCTAAGACTGCTAATCAACAGAGAAGATCCAGAAGCTCTAGGAGATCTAGAAGATCGATTTTGCCACTGCTTATTGGTCTTTTAGGTGTTATTTGTTTACTGGGCAGTATTGAATTTACTTTTCCTACTGTTAGACCTCTTTATTATTGGTATCAGGGTCAGAAACTATTGCCCAAACAACCCCAGGCTGCTCTCGATCGCTTTACTCAAGCAACTAATCTCAAAGCTCAGAATTGGCGGGCGTGGTTAGGTAGGGGAGATGCTCTAGCATCTATGGAACGCTATCCCGATGCTCTAGAAGCTTATACCGAAGCGACAGAACTAAATCCTGACTTTAGTGCGGGTTGGCAAAAGCGAGGCGATGTTTTATTCCACCTAGATAAGTTTACGGAAGCGATCGCCGCTTATAATCAAGCTTTAGAGTTAGAGCCAGAATCAGCCACAATCTATAATCGCAAAGGACAGGCTTTATTTGAACTACAACAATATGAGGCTGCCTTAGTCATGCAGGATGCAGCATTAGAACGCAACCAACTAAACCCACAGTTTTTAAGCGATCGCGCCCAGGTATTATTTCAGCTAGGTCAATATAACAAGGCACTGGCTATATTTAATCAAGTTCAGGCAATTCAACCTAACAGTTTTCAATTATGGCAAGATAAGTTTCTCGTTTTAAAGGCTTTAAATCGTTCTCAAGAAGCAGAGAAGGTTCGGCGAGAAGTGAATAACAAATACATTCAAATCATTCAACAGCAGCCCCAGGACATATCAGCTTGGATTGCTCAAGGAGATTTTTTTGCCGAGACTCAGATGTACAACAAGGCAGTTGAAGCTTATAACCAGGCGATTAAATTAATGCCCGATAATTATGCAGCCTGGCTGGGTAAGGGCAAAGCTTTAACCCAACTGGGTCAGTCGGCAAATGCATTGGCTGCTATAGACCGCACTCTCCAAATTCTGCCTGAATCTTATAAAGCTTGGCAGGGTAAAGGTTTGATTTCCCAACGGCAAAATAATCTACCTGGCGCGATCGCCAATTACGATCAAGCGATCAAAATTAATGATAGTATCCCCTCTTTGTGGCGCGATCGCGCTATTGTCTTAAATCAGCAAGAAAAATATACTCAAGCTGTTGAATCTTTAACCAAGGCTAGCGAACTTAGCCCCTACGATGTGCAAATTTGGCAGGAGTTAGCATCCGCCTGGTCAGCATTAGGCAATGATAATCAAGCTATTGTGGCGATCGATCGGGGACTAAAATTCTATCCCCAAAATTTAGCTTTATGGAATTTAAAAGGTCTGATTCAAACCAACAATGCTCAGTATAACCAAGCCTGTCAAACATATCGTGATTCACGTGCGATCGCTGGCGAATCAATGATCATTCTGGATTCAATGAGACAGTTGGGATGCCGTTTAAACTAATATTAAATCTACAAATATTTGCTACAAATAGAAGACTTGCCCTAAAGGATTAGCTCGCAAGCTCGTCCTAAAGGATTAGCTGGCGCGTCCGTCCTTCGCGTCGGGGACTATCTATCTGTATCATTTTTATTTGTATTTCATATAAATTACGCTTAATGTAAATTAACTTTGTTTATTTGCGTAACGGACGCGATCGCACTACAGATCGCCTAAAGCTTAGTATATTTTGGGTTTCACTCCGTTCTATCCAACCTAGAAATCTTATGATTCAGTAAATTGCCACTTAGCTAAGATTTCCTCAACCTTTTCTTTTTCTTTTGGATTTAATTCAATATAGTTTTGGCAAGCCATTGACATAACATCATAAAATTCTTGCTCTGATACGATTATTTTTTCTTCAAAATACCAACAAAGAACTCCATTAAAAGGGTTTTCATCTTCTTGTAACTGTTCTGAATTGATGAACTGCCCAACTTGAGGAGAGGAAGCGATCGCCATCTACATATCTAGCACCGTTTATATGTTGGGTTTTGCTTCGCGCTACCCAACCTACAGATCAGCGATAATCAGTAATTATTAATAGCCTCTCATTTTGCCAGGGTTCAATAAGCCATAAGGATCGACTTGCTGTTTGAATGCTACTTTTTGCGGATCGATTTGTTTATTACCACCATCTTCAATGGTGTAGACATGAGGATTAGCGATGAACGCACCTTGGGATTCATGAGTACTAATGATCTGATTTAGTCTTGCTTCAGTGCTGTAGCGAATTAGCTGTAAACCCGCAGGTACAGCCTTCCCTCCTACACGCAAAAATTCTAGGTGAAGCATAATTTCATCTTCCTCCCCCTGTTGATAGAGTTTTTCTAGTCTTTCGAGGGTGAAATAAAAAGTTTGCAGGTAGGTTAAATTGCGATCGCAGCTTCGAGCAAGAAGAGTTGTATGATTCCAGGTAAATTCTAGTAGGCTATTGGCTTTGAGCGTTGAAGCTGGATGACTATAGGTTATTGCTCCTTTGTACTCTTTAACTAAATCCTGAAAAGCGGCAAAATCAAATTGAGAAACCATCAACAGAGCGCAAGGTTTGCCTTCGGGAATATAGCTTTGCAACGCCGTGAAGTAGCGTGAAATAGGTGCAGCATGAATACTAACCAGCTTTTTGACAATACCGTTGCTGTCACTTAAAGCCTGTCCAAACTTGGCAGCAGTCATAAAATCAGCAAAAATGGCGATCGCTTCTTGCCAAGGATAAGCAGGAGCGAGAGGGATTTCTAATTCGGTAATGATGCCTGTTGTACCATAGGCATGAAGTACATTTTGTACCTCATCTCCCTGTAATTCTATAACTCTAGGTTGATCCTCCATAGTTACAAGACGAACTCGACGGAGATTACCGCGATCGCTAATTTGTCCGTAATTGATCGAACCCATACCCACGCTCCCACCACCAATAAAGCCCCCAATACTAGCGGTACGATAGGTAGAAGGAGCCATGCGTAACTCCCAGCCGATTTCTCTAGCTTGTTTATCAAAGGCTGCCATTCTCACTCCTGGCTGCACACAGGCTATACCAGGTTTAAGGCTAATAATCTGATTCATTTTGGAAGTATCGAGAATTATACCGCCCTGCAACGGGATACATTGACCATAATTCCCTGTCCCCGCACCTCTTACCGTGAGCGGAATCTTGTTTTGCACGCAGACTTGGGCAATTTGCAGCACTTCGGCTTCTGTCGTGGGAAATACGGCTAGATCTCCGCGTTTATCTTGTAATTGCTCTTGGAGAATTGGGCTGAAATGATAATAATCTAAAGATAATTTAGTTAATCGCTCGCGATCGCTTGTAATTTCAATTCCCTTTAGTTCCAGAGCGATCGCTTGGTAGTCGATATTTGTATTTGTACTTGTATTCATTAATTTAGGATTACGTCTAAGCTTATTGTGACGCAAACCCTCTTATCAAGCAAGATTGACGGTATTTTAGTGATTATCTGAAAAATTGGTTAAAAAGTTGACACTGTTGAAAGTAACGCTTGTACCAAATCTTTGAACCAAAGTTAAGTCAGCCATAAGTAGAAAAAATATCTAATTTTTCCTACTATTCCCAATTCATTCCTGTTAGTTATTGGTTCTGGTTCTACATAGAACAAGTACCTTTACTGATGTCGATAAGCCTTGCTACAGGTACTATTGAGCGAATTATATTTACTCTTTATTGGTTGCTAGTACTGGAATTGTAGACATCTGAATACAATTCCAGTACCTCTTTTGAACATGAAAAATCACGGCAAAGGACAAGCGGCAATCTGGACACCGCAAATTATTCGTCAAATGCGATCGCGTTTTAAGTCAAATGCGCAAAGATTGATTTTTGAGATCTCGCTGTTTACTGGTGAACGAATGGGGGCAATTGTCCAGTTACTCGTGAGTGATGTATTTGATAAAAACGGTGAAGTACTTGAATTCATTACCTTTGCTAGCTCAACCCGAAAAAGCACAAAACACGGGTTGGCGAATACCCGTCAAGTAGCAGTCCATTCTGACTTAAAATTTTATCTTGAAGCTTATAAATTTGACGGATCGGGTTATTTGTTTCCCTCAGATAGTGAGACCGGCCATATCAGTTTGCGCGCGGTTGATAAGTATTGGAGAGCTATTTTTGATGAACTTGGTTTATCTGGTTACTCAACTCATTCTTCGCGCCGTTGGGTGATTAATAGCTTGAGAAAGTCAGGGATTGAAATTGTCACTATTGCTGAAACCATGGGCATGAACATTCAGACCGTGAGACATTATCTCGATAACGATCCGCGCGAATGTAGACGCGCGATCGCCACTCTGACTACGGTCGGCTTTTCGGAGAGAAACTACATGCGGACAAGTCCTTTGTCACCGAAAACGCGACCTATTTAGCTAGATGAGCAAATTGACTGCACGAAGGATAGGCATTTTTAACCGTAAGCAAATTAAAGATTATTTTGCTTTAAATCCAGATTGGATTAGTGCTGTGGCTTTATCTAAACTGATCGAGCGACCTCATTGCCGACACTTGGTTAAGGTCGGCTACTTGTCAGAAGAATTAATCAAGGTTAGCTACTTAAACAAGAATAGCGATGGGCAAAGCCCGCGCAAAGCGCATCGCAAAATAATTCACTATCATGAGTTCCCCGAAGTAGCACGACAATCGATGAAAATATCCAAAATCAAGGGATATACGCCATTGATTTACTGGCTAGCTATAGGCATCAAAAACACTCGTTACGACAATAAGTACAAGCTATCAGTAGCGCCAGAATTAGGCATTGCCATTACTGATTACACCCGTGACCATGCTCAAACCATCATTGCTTTAGAGTTACGAATTACCCAAACCCTCAGCGCGATCGCATCTTGCCTCAACCTACCAGAATTCGATGTTTATAATGCCGTGTTTAACCGCTTTGGATTTGGGCTAAACGTTAGAGCATTATTACTTTTCAACCTTTATCCGTTTGAAAAATTATTAGTTGATGGTAAACCTTGGGTAGAATATGAACGCCAAGGCTTGAAACTACAAAAACGCCCTCGTTCCCTGCGTAAGTTTCAAGCTTTTTGCGGTCTATCCTACAGCTACAAACAATCAGGAGACAAGGTTAAACGTAAGTTTCACGGCAACGGTATAATTCGCTCCCATCTTTATATCTGGGCAGTTTGCACTCTTTCCCGCACCAAAAATATCAAACATAATGCCTTAAGACAGGAATTAAGCGATCGCTATCAAGAACTGAGAAAATCAGTCAAGGGTAAAGACGCGCTAACTAGAATTCTATTTAAGTTAACTCGGATGTTGTTTTACGAGTTTGTGAAGGAACTTCGACAAGTAGAATAGATTAGAGAGAATATAAAGACAAGTTTCCCGTCAATCAAATTTTTATGAACAAAGCAGTAGTCTTACTTTCTGGAGGATTGGATTCCGCCACTACAGCAGCGATCGCGATCGCCGAAGGGTATCAGGTTATTGCGCTTTCTTTCCGCTATGGTCAAAGACACGAAAAGGAGTTAGTAGCTGCCAAAAAGATAGCTGAAGCCTTGGGAATTAAAGAACACTTTATCAGCGAAATCGATCTAGCTCAGTGGGGTGGATCTTCCCTGACGGATCAGTCTATGCCCATTCCTCAAGAGGGTTTAGAGCCTGATATTATTCCTTCTACTTATGTACCAGGACGCAATACGGTTTTTATGGCGATCGCTCTTTCCCTCGCCGAAGCGAAAAACGCCCAAGCGATTTATCTGGGAATTAATGCCGTAGACTATTCTGGTTATCCCGATTGTCGTCCTGAATATTTAGCAGCCTATCAAAAGCTGGCTAATCTCTCATCTAAAGCAGGAGTAGAAGGTAATGCCCCTCAGTTAATTGCACCTTTAGTAAAAGATTCCAAGCTGGATATCGTTCGTCGTGCTTTGGAGTTAAATGTTCCCATCGCCGATACTTGGTCTTGTTATCAGGGTGGTGAAACACCTTGTGGATTATGTGATTCTTGTCGAATACGCGATCGCGCTTTAATTGAAGCAGGAAGATCGGATCTCACTAGCGACAAGATAAGGCAATAGCTGACTAAATCGTAACGAATGGCTGTACTCCAGAAGTGTCAACGTTTCTCAGTAATTTAGCAATCTTGGTTCCCGATACTGGTTCAATCCAGTCAGCAGCAATTTCCGCCAGGGGTACTAAGACAAATGCTCTTTCTGTCATCCGTGGATGAGGCAAAGTTAAGGTTGGAGTATTAAGAACTAAATCTCCATATAGCAATAAATCTAGATCCAAAGTACGGGGTTGAAGATCTCCTTTACTGGTTCTCCCAAACTGTATTTCCGTAGCTTGCAAAATAGCTAATAATTCCTCTGGAGTTTGCGCAGCAGATAATAAAGCACAGCCGTTGAGATAGTCAGACTGAGTTTCATCAGTGCCAACAGGTTTGGTTTGATACCAACGGGAAGTTGTCTTCAGCTTGATTCCAGGAATTTGATTGAGGGCATTGAGAGAACTTTCTAAGATACTTAAAGAATCTCCCTGATTACTACCTAAAGCGATCGCGCATTCTGTCATGATTATTTGGGGGGTAGATAAACAACAGCCATATAATCACTGCGATTATCAAGATCAATTCTGGATTTTTGGTAGAGTTGCCTTAGTAACACCTCCGCCTCCTTGCCAGGAACATCCAAGATGTTTGCAGCTTGATCCACAGTGAGCATTTGCTTTTCTGTAATCATTTTAATAATTCGTCGACGGCGATGGCATTCGGCTTTTTCGCGTAGCTGAAAGCTTATCGGCGTTCAACATTAGTCAGCATGAAATCCTCGATCAAAAGTGCTTTCAGATTGATAGAGACAGCATGAACGTATAATGGATAAAGAGTTGTAGAGAGAGAGCTGATGACGTTACAAGAAATACAAAATCAGGCATTGCAGTTGTCTGTTGGCGATCGCTGGCGTTTAGTGCAGTCATTGTTAAGTTCAATTCAACAGGAAACGCTGGTGTTGAGTCATCCAACAACAGACGTGAATCCTTTGGCGGGTCTTAATCCCTGGACTCAAAGCCTGATTGGGGTAGTTCAGTTAGGGACAGAAGAACCTACAGAGTCCTACTGAGCTTGGTCGTTAGAAGTAATAGTTGCTTTTGTGCCAATCACGCTAGCTATACTTAGGAATGGAAAGTTTGATATTTAAACTATGGATCGTCGTCCAATCTATCTTGATGCTCACTCTACTACCCCAATGGATCGGCGGGTACTAGAAGAGATGTTGCCTTACTTTACCGAGAGTTTTGGTAATCCTTCGAGTAATACTCATGTTTATGGCTGGGAAGCCAATGCTGCCGTAAAAAATGCCAGAGAAGCGATCGCCCAGATCATCAACGCCACGCCTGAAGAAATTGTCTTTACTAGTGGGGCAACGGAAGCCAATAATTTAGCGATTAAAGGGGTTGCCGAAGCTTATTTTAATCAAGGTAAACATATCATTACTGTCGCTACCGAACATCGGGCGGTACTCGATCCCTGTGCTTATTTAGAAACTTTGGGTTTTGAAGTTACCTATCTGACTGTGCAGTCTAACGGTATTTTGGATTTGACTAAGCTAGAAGCAGCCATCCGCGAGGATACGATTTTGGTTTCAGTTATGGCAGCCAATAACGAAATTGGTGTGCTGCAACCTTTAGCCGAAATAGGCGAACTTTGCCACGATCGCGGAGTATTATTTCATACCGATGCTGCCCAAGCGATCGCCAAAATTCCTTTAGACGTGGCAGCAATGAAGATTGATTTGATGTCCTTAACTGCTCATAAAGTATATGGGCCAAAAGGAATCGGCGCTTTATATGTGCGTCGTCGCGACCCCAGAGTTAAGTTAGCTTCCCAGATTCAAGGAGGCGGACAAGAAAGAGGTAGGCGATCGGGTACTCTCTATACCCCACAGATAGTCGGCTTTGCTAAAGCTCTCGAAATTGGGGTGAAATCCATGAAAAGTGAATCAGAGCGTTTAATGCAGCTTAAAAAACAACTCTGGTCGATATTTGAACCTCTAGACGGTATTTATTTAAACGGCGATTTTACTCATAGCCTGCCGAATAATCTTAATTTGAGTATTGAAGGGGTCAACGGTTCGGCTTTATTATTAGCCTTACAGCCATTAGTAGCAGTGTCTTCTGGTTCGGCTTGTTCTGCTGAATCTACTGCACCTTCCCATGTTTTAACTGCTTTAGGTAGAGATGAAAAACTAGCCCATGCTTCTCTGCGGTTTGGCATTGGTCGGTTTAATACCCCAGAAGAAATTGCCACGGTGGGAGAAACAGCGATCGCCACGATTAAATCCTTACGTCAAGCTAATTAAAGGCAAATCAAAACTAGTTTAAACATTCTGTTTTAAACAACTAATGCTACCAATAAGATACAAAGAGCCACATAAAACAGTTAATCGGTCTGGATCTCGATCAGATTGAGCGATCGCCATATCCAATGCCTGAGTAACATCCTGATGGGTTTGGCAATTGTTGAGACGAGGGCAAACTTGAATTGCCAAAATAGCTAATTCTTCAGGATTGGCGCTACTGTGACCTGGCACGGGAACTAAGTGTACTTCATCATTGGGCCTTAACAGCGCCTCAAAAATGTCTTCGTGATCTTTGGTAGATAACATCCCCATCACCCAGATAACAGGCTTATTGAGGGTGTCTACATACTGTCGTAAGGCGATCGCTGCTGCGGGATTGTGAGCGCCGTCAATTAACAAAGGACGATCGTTCCAAGTTGTCCACTGCAATCTTCCTCGCCAACGAGTTTTATTGATACCCGTTTGAATTGCTAGTTCGGGAATGTGCCATCCCTGTTGTTGTAAAATTTTGATGGTGGCGATGGCGATCGCCGAATTACTCAACTGGACTTGACCCAATAGAGGGAGAGGATATTGCAAATCTTGGTACTTTGCCCAGGTAGTTTGGTTAGATCCAGTAATTTTAACCTCGGTAGCGGGTTCAACTATGGTCATGGGTGCGTTTAATTCTTCTGCCTTGGCTTGAACTACTTCTTTGGCCGATAAAGGAAGTTGACCGACGACTACAGGGCAATTAGCCTTAATCACCCCTGCTTTCTCTCGGGCAATATCAGCTAGAGTCGGGCCTAAACGTTGCCAATGTTCTCTACTTAAGGAGGTAATCACGCTAACCAAACTACTATCCTTAACGTTAGTAGCATCAAGCCTGCCACCCAACCCCACTTCGATTACTGCCAGATCGACTTGCGATCGCGCAAAATAGAGCCAGGCTGCTGCGGTAATTACTTCAAATTGGGTCGGACTTTCGGTATCAATCGCGATCGCTGACTGGATTTCTTGTAATATTTCTACTAAAGCATTATTGGCGATCGCCTGTTCGTTAATTTGAATTCGTTCTGTCCAATCGACTAAATGCGGTGAGGTGTAGCGTCCGACTCGATAACCTGCTTCAGTTAAGATCGAGGAGAGATAGGCGCAGACTGAACCCTTGCCATTACTTCCTGCCACATGAATAATCGGTACTCGATCCTGAGGATTACCCAAGTCTGCCAGTAGCTTTTTAATTCGGTCTAAACCGAGGTGAACGCCGAAACGCTGAAAAGGATCTAGAAGAGTGCTAATCCTGTTTTCTTTAACTACCATGCCCACAACTCCGCCGAAATATCGCGACACAAATAATCATAATCTATGCTACGGTCAGAGTCTTTAATTTTTTGGAGAATTATTAATCAACTTATACTTGCTTCACCAGGAGTCAAGCTAGTTTGGCGAGAATTTTGCTCAAGCAATGTAGTTTCATGTCAGATCGGGTACTGAAACTAGATAAGATAGATAGCAAAGTTGCAGTTGCAGATCATAATTCCTCATATAAGATAAAGCGCTGATTTATGGCACAGATAGAAACTAGAACCGAACCCATGATTCTCAACATGGGGCCTCATCATCCTTCAATGCACGGTGTTTTGCGCCTCATTGTTACGCTTGATGGGGAAGATGTAATCGATTGTGAACCTGTAATCGGTTATCTTCATCGAGGCATGGAGAAAATTGCGGAAAATCGCACCAGCGTTATGTACGTCCCCTATGTAAGCCGTTGGGACTATGCAGCAGGCATGTTTAATGAAGCCATTACCGTAAATGCCCCTGAAAAGTTGGCGGGTATTGAAGTGCCAAAACGCGCTCAATATATCCGCGTCATCATGCTGGAGTTAAACCGCATTGCCAATCATTTATTATGGCTTGGCCCATTTATGGCAGATGTGGGCGCACAAACTCCCTTCTTCTACATTTTTCGTGAACGAGAGCTAATTTATGACCTTTGGGAAGCAGCCACTGGACAACGGTTAATTAACAATAACTATTTCCGTATTGGTGGTGTATCGGTCGATCTGCCCTACGGTTGGCTTGACAAGTGTGAAGATTTTTGTAATTATTTCGACCCAAAAGTTGATGAATATGAAAAACTGATTACTAACAACCCCATTTTCCGTCGTCGGGTGGAAGGAGTCGGCACAATTTCTCGCGCTCAAGCCATTAACTGGGGCTTATCAGGGCCAATGCTACGGGCTTCTGGAGTTAAATGGGATTTGCGCAAAGTAGACCACTACGAATGCTATGACGACTTTGACTGGGATGTCCAGTGGGAAACGGCGGGCGATTGTTTTGCTCGTTACCTAGTGCGGGTTCGTGAAATGCGCGAAGCGATCAAAATTATCCGTCAGGCATTAAAAGGTATTCCTGGTGGCGCTTACGAAAACCTCGAAGCACAACGGATGGCTGAAGGGCGTAAATCAAAGTGGAATGATTTTGAATATCAGTATGTCGCCAAAAAAGTTGCCCCCACCTTTAAAATCCCCGCAGGCGAACACTACGTTCGATTGGAAACTGGCAAGGGTGAACTAGGTATCTTTATCGTCGGGAATGATAATGTCTTCCCCTGGCGTTGGAAAATCCGCGCCCCTGACTTTAACAATCTACAGATTTTACCTGAACTATTGAAAGGCGTTAAGTTGGCGGATATTATGCCTATTCTCGGCAGCATCGACATCATTATGGGGTCAGTAGATCGCTAGAATAAGAAATTCAAGCTACATTTTACTAAAGGTGGGATTATCCCGCCTTTTTTATTTATTTAGGATCTCCATTTAGTCTGACCCTTTATGATGTAAGTAAAGTAGTTTCATACCATTAAAGTCATGGACACTTCAGCTAATTTTCAGGCGATCGCTCAACAAAATCAAACTAGCACCGAAGAAGCACTGCAACTCTTTGATGAACTAGAACCTGTAGACATCGAATTTATGCTTGGTAGATGGCAAGGATCGGGTTTTCCGACTCATCATCCGATGGATGGTTTACTTGAAGCTTTCAACTGGTATGGCAAAGAATTTATCTCTCCAGATCATGTCCATCCTTTACTGTTTACCGATGGTAATAGTATTTTTAAGGTTGACCCTAACCCCACAATAATGAACCTGGGACTTAGTTTCCCTATTCCTAAAAATGAAGGTCTAAAACCTTTTTATAGTGCGATGAATAAGCTACTCAAAACAGAAGAGAGTAAAGCCAGAATTCGCATGATGGAACATCGAGGTAAAGTCAGCGCCACGATGATTTATGATTATCTACCTATTAACGACGTGTTTAGAAAAGTAGATAACAATACTGTTTTAGGTTTAATGGATTATAAATCAATACCCCAACCCTTCTTTTTTACCTTAAAAAGAGAATAGCAATTTTAGTTATTTTAAGCCTAATTTTTTTCTTAACTCTGTTGCACCCATAAATAATAATGGAGTGACAATTAAACCTGTGACAATAAAGTGTAAAGGAAAGTGAAAATAGAAGTACCACAAGATTAGAACCCCGTAGGTAGAATCCATATGATCGATGAAATAAAAAAGCTGATTATTTTCATCACCAGGGGGAATATCCAAACGACGTTTAATAAAAGAATTGGGTAACTCGGCAAGATTAAATATAAAACCAACTAATAGACCAAACTCAATTAGATTGAAGTTAGAAAAGGAAATTGCTTGCCGAGAAAGAACAGGAATTATTATTTCTAATAGATTTAATAAATAAACACTGGTGACCATCGCCAGCGGTAAACTTATTAAGCCACGCCATTTTTTGTTTTCCCCAAACCAATCAATTTGAATGGGAACATTCAAGGCTTGAAACGGACTGGTTTTCCACAAAAAAGCTTCAATAACTCCAGCAATAAATAGACTAAGAGCTAGCCAAAGTAAATTTAAAGTATCTGGAATAAAGTATTGTGTCCAGCCCATTATATATATCTAAATCCCAGAAACAATATGATTTTTTAGTAATAATATCACTAAGCGTCATAATTACTACTTGGCTAATAATATTAGCAAATGTCGATTTTAGACAACTAAGCGATCGCTTGGAGATAAAGATTAATTAAATTAACTTTCCTGGTGTCTCTTGAGCATTAATCACTAAAAAATTGCCCCGCCAAATCAGTAATATCGGTTTCGGGTATTTCTGACTGCTGCCATTGCGCTACGGTGTTTAAACTACCATCAAGAAACATACTCTGACAGGCTTTTCGCTGAATTTTGCCACTGGAAGTTTTAGGAATACTACCAGTTTTGAGTAAAGCTACGGCAAAGACATTCGCCATATTTTGTTCTCCCACTGCTAGACGAATTGCCCCGATAACTTCCTCGGCGTTGAGCGTACGTAAATCAGTACGATTGACTTCATGAGCGATCACTAACTGTTCTTCTCCCCCTAGATCGATGCTAAAGGCGGCACCATGATTAGGACGAAGGGCAGGATGGCAGCTTTCCACTGTTTCTTCAATGTGTTGCGGATAATGATTTCGCCCCCAAAGAATCATCATGTCTTTAATCCTTCCCGTAATATATAGTTCACCGTCTTGAATAAATCCCAGATCCCCTGTACGAAGATAAGTCTTATTTGAGCTATCAGCTAATCTCGCTTGAAAAGTCGCCTCGGTTTGTTCTTCCCTTTGATAGTATCCTTTGCCAATACCTGCCCCTGCTGCCCAAATTTCGCCGATGCGTTTCGTAGACGGCGCGGATGCGCCATCGCCTTCACACTGAGTTTTAGTTTCAGGATTAACGATAATCACTTCGTCTCCCAGCCAAGTATGACCACAACTAACGACTGCTTTAGCATTAGGATGCTCCGCGTTTACAACTAACACCTGGTCTTGCGTTAAAGCTTGTCGATCAAGATAGGTAATAGTCGGATATTCAGAGGCATCGATACCCGTAATCAACAATGTTCCCTCAGCCATACCGTAACAGGGGTAGAAGGCTTCTTTTTTAAATCCACAGGGTTTATATAACTGACTAAACTTGGCAAGGGTTTCTGCCCGCACAGGCTCCGCTCCTGTAAACGCCACTTCCCAATGACTAAGGTCTAAACTAGCTCTTTGCTCGTCGGTAATCTTTTGGCAAAGAAGATCGTAGGCAAAATTTGGCCCGCCACTAGTAGTTATCTGATATTTAGACAATGCCTGTAACCAGAGAAAAGGCTGCTGTGCCAAAGCGATTGGTGACATTAATACCGCAGGCAATCCAGCAAATAGAGGCTGCATCACCCCGCCAATTAAGCCCATATCGTGAAACATGGGTAGCCACATCAGGATTTTAGTTTGAGGATGATGACCAAAAGATTGATAAATAACTTCAGAGTTGTGCAGCACGTTGCCATGAGTCACCATTACTCCTTTGGGTTGTCCCGTTGACCCAGAAGTATATTGTAAAAACGCTAAAGTATCACCGTCAATTTTAGGCGATCGCCAATGCTCGGCCAAACCCAGATCGACTCGATCGCTCTCTATCCAGGGTAAAGCTTTGAGCTTGAGCGCCATGGTGGGATGAGCTATTAACTGTCCTTTGACGCGATCGGCAAATTCGTGGGTAGTTAAGGCAATGGAGGCTTGACAATCGACAATCCGATCTTGATACTGGCTAAGTGATTTAATATGCTGTCGGGGATAGTCGGTAACGGCAACAACTCCAGCATAGAGACAACCCATAAAAGCAGCAATAAACTCTAAACCAGCAGTATAGGGATAAACCAATAAAGCGCGATCGCCTGGCTTAACTTTAGTCAACAACTGTACGGCGATCGCTCGTGCCTGAAGATCTAATTGTTGGTATGTACAGCTACCAGATTCATTTTCGCCATCGGCTAAAAAGGTATAGGCAGTTTGATAGGGTACAATTGTCGCTTTATCAAGTAAAACATCTACTATGGTGGAATTAATTACCATTCGTTTACCATTCTTTAAACAATGACTGTAAGATTTCCCTATAATGTAGTCCAATAACGGAGGAAGGTAAAATCGTGGGGAGTATAAAAGTAGCAATTGTCGGTATAGGAAACTGTTCCAGTTCTCTTATCCAAGGAATCGAATACTACCGAGATAAACAGGCAGAAGATGCCATTGGCTTGATGCACTGGGATTTGGGAGGCTACAAGCCTTACGATCTTGAGGTAGTTGCTGCGTTTGATATTGACCAGCGCAAAGTAGGCAAAGATGTCGCCGAGGCGATTTTTGCTCCTCCTAACTGTACAACTGTTTTCTGTGAAAATGTACCCCAAACTGGAGTGAAGGTACAAATGGGCGCAATTCTAGATGGTGTGGCAGCCCACATGCAAGATGCTGATGAAAAATATACTTTTGTAATTAGCGATCGCCCTGAACAGTCAAAAGCAGATATTGTCAACATTCTTAAACAGTCTGGGACAGAGGTTTTAGTCAATTACCTCCCTGTGGGTTCTCAAGAAGCCGTGGAGTTTTATGCTGAATGCGCTTTGGATGCAGGAGTCGCTTTTGTTAACTGTATTCCTGTCTTTATCGCTAGCAAGACATTGTGGGCAGAAAAGTTTAAAAGTCACGGGATTCCCATTATCGGCGATGATATTAAATCGCAGTTTGGGGCAACCATTAGTCACCGCACTTTAGTCGATTTGTGCAAAAAACGCGGGGTTAAAGTCGAACGTACTTATCAGCTCAACACTGGCGGTAATACTGATTTCCGCAACATGCTCGATCGCAGTCGTCTAGATTCTAAAAAAGAGTCGAAAACCGAAGCCGTACAGGGCGTAATTGCTAAACGCCTAGAAGATGAAGATATTCATGTTGGGCCTAGTGATTATGTCCCTTGGCAAAAAGACAACAAGGTAGCATTTATTCGCATTGAAGGTAAATTGTTTGGCGATGTGCCAATGAATTTAGAAATGAGACTTTCCGTCGAAGATTCTCCCAACTCCGCAGGGGTGGTCATCGATGCCATTCGCTGTTGTAAGCTCGGTCTAGATCGCGGTATTGGTGGCGTACTAACAGCGCCTTCTGCTTACTTTATGAAGCATCCACCAGAGCAGTTTACTGATGATCAAGCCTATCAAATGACTGAGGCTTTTATTGTCGAGCAATAATCTAATCTTATTAGCGTTGGTAATTTAATGTATTACGTACAAAATGTTTCTGTTCGTAGCCATCAGCTATTAGCTTTTTAAATGCGATTAAGAAAATGATAATTTTGAAATCATACTTTGATTTACCAACTGCATCTTATTTTTAAATTGATCGTTAGATCTTAGGGGCGATTGAATTGATTAATCGCCCTGACAAGCTTTTACTTGGCTTTTAACCACCACTAATTTTCTCTTTAGTGCTTAAAAGTGTTGCAGTAAAATCATCTCCCACAAATACTTTTAATTCTTTATTCTTGAGGCGATAGCTACTTATGATATGCTAGGCAATCAAATCTACATGACAACTTTTGAAGAAGTTGAAAAATTAATCGAAACTGCTATCAATTTTCAAATAAAAGAATTAAGATTAAATTTTTCATGTAATTATAAATCAACTATACCTGATTCTATTGGTGATATCTCAAGCTTAGAATATTTATCCATTGATGACTCTCCTAGATTTATTGAAAAAATACCTGACAGCATAGGTAAGTTGTCTAACTTAAAAACGCTTTATCTTAAAGATTTTAATTATGCATTAGAATACTTACCAGAAAGTATTGGTAAGCTTAAAAAATTAGAAAAACTTTATATCACTGACTGTTGGCGACTTAAACAATTGCCAGAAAGTATTGGTGAATTAGAGAATCTCAAAGAACTTACACTTCTCGGTTGTCATAGTTATCTCACCTATTTAGAGAAATTACCAGATAGCATTGGACAGCTTAAATCGCTCACATATCTTTTAATTCACAATACTTCTATACATTCATTACCTGATACTATAGGCAATCTAGGCAATTTAGAACGTTTAGAAATTGGTGGTAATGAAAATTTACTAACACTACCTAATAATATTGGCAAATTACATCAGCTAAAACATCTCGATATTGAAGGAGGATATTTAACATCTTTACCAGATAGTATTGGTGAACTGCAAAATCTTCAAGAATTAAATGCTCAAAGCAATCATATAAAATATTTACCAGATAGTATTGGTAACTTAATTCGGCTAAAAGATTTAAATCTTAGTTATAATTGTCTAGTACAATTGCCAGACAATATTGGTAATTTAACCAAGTTAGAACATTTAGAACTTATTTGTAATAACTTAACGGGATTACCAGAAAGCATTGGTAATTTATCTGCACTGAAATATCATATAGATATTTATGATAACCCTCTTAAATCGCTTCCTGACAGTGTATCAAAATTACGAGTAGATATAAATTGGTAATTTATTCAAGCTTTTGATTTGCAAAAATTAGTGCGATTGGACTTTTTTTGTTTAAGTTTTTCGATTTTCCAATTTAAGCTGCAATTCAAGTTAGCTTAATTGACTTCAGAACCCAATCACAGCAAGCATATCAAATACGCGACAGATTTTTAACCACCACTGAGTTTCGCTTTATAGCCAATTTTGGTCAGCGTCTCTAATAGTTTCTGTTTATGATCGCCCTGAATTTCCAAACTGTTATCTTTCACCGTCCCGCCACTGCCACATTGGCTTTTTAACTTCTTCAATAGCTGACTAAGAGTTTCTGGTTTATGCTGAAACCCAGTGACAATAGTAACAGTCTTACCCTTTCTACCCGATCGCGTTGTCTGTATTCTTAAATCTTGTTGGTTGGGTGGTAAATCAGGAACTCCCCTTGCCATAGCTTTGGAGTTATCTACGTTGCCGAACTCTTGATATGCAATCGGATTTTGCTTTGATTTCTTTTGACCAGCCATATTTATTTGATTAATCATTAATTTGCTGATAGCTAAAACAATACTATCAAGTTCTTACACAACCACAGCAGTACCAAGATATGATGTTTGTGCAATTAAGGTAGTATTAATTAAGCATCATGTCTGTAGGAAAAGAACCATCAGAAATTTTAGAGCGCAAGCTAGCTTACAAAGGGCGTAAGTTTGACTATGAAGTTGTGAAACTGCGTTTACCTAATGGAGTGGAGGGAGAATGGGAATGTATTCGCCATCCAGGGGGAGCTTTAGCTGTTCCCGTCACCGCTGATGGTAAGTTTGTCCTGGTTAAACAATATCGCTTCACTGTAGAAGGTAGATTGCTCGAATTTCCAGCAGGCACAGTAGAAGCCAATGAGTCTCCTTTTGAGACAATTAAGCGAGAAATAGAGGAAGAAACGGGCTATAGAGCGAATAAATGGCAAGATATGGGCAAATTTATTCTCGCCCCTGGATATTCTGATGAATATATTTATGCTTTTTTGGCACAAGATCTAGAAAAATTAGCTATCCCACCACAGCAGGATGAGGATGAGGATCTTGAGGTGGTGTTAATGAGCGAGTCGGAATTAGAAGCAGCTATTCTAAACGGTGAACCGATTGATGGCAAATCCATCGCCTGTTTTTACATGGCGCGGGCTTATTTAAAATCAAGCTAGATCAAGTTAACTCCTGGAAACGTATAGTTATTTTAGAGCTTTTAAAATATTTAATAGAACCATGAAACTCAGAATTAAATTTTGTCTACCCGCATTTATCTCCAGTGTTTTCACTTTAGTTATTGCCTTGCTCGTGACGATTTCCTGGGGAGTTGCTCCTGCTTGGAGTGCTGATTACAATAAACAATCTTTGATTAACTCAGATTTTTCCCACCAAGATCTAAAAGATGCTAGTTTCGACCATACTAATCTGCGAGACAGCGATCTGAGTTTTATTGATGCTACGGGGGTACGTTTTTTCGGGGCAAATTTGGCTCAAGCTAACTTGGAAGGTGCTAACCTCAGCTACGCCAGTTTAGAATCAGTGCGTCTTACCCGTGCCAATTTAACCAACGCAATCTTAACAGGAGCATATCTAACTAACGCTTTGATGAATGAAACAATCATTACAGGAGCAGATTTTACCGATGCTTTGCTCAGTCCTACCACGGAAAAAAAGCTCTGTGAAGTTGCCAGTGGCACTAACCCCACTACAGGTCGAAATACAAAAGATACGCTGTATTGTCCTTAACATAAATATTTCAGTAATTAAGCGATCGCCATCATTGTTGGTAAGCTAAAAGCTAAGAGCCAAAAGCTATATGCCCTAAAGGACTAGCTGCGCGTCGCGAAGCGGTATCCTTTAGGAAGAGCTTGTTAATCAAGCATGAAAAGGTAATTTCTCACTAGTGAAGTTATGTTGATAATTCTGAGAATTCTTAAGATTCTCTTTATATTTGTGTTAGCTTTTGAATGTGTTCAAATTTACTTTATTGCGGATAGTCGTTAGGCTAAAATTCAACATTATGAGAAATACTAGTATAGAATCAAGAATCGTCCATGCGGTTTGGTCTTCTGTATCAGCTATCAACCAACAGGTGTTGTTGCAGCTAGACGATCAAGATTTAATCCAGCAAATCATGCGCCAGATTGATAAATCTTCGAGTTGGAGTTCGGAAGAGCGCCAGAATTTAATTGGCTATATTAGCTCTAAAGTGATGTTGATTAGAGATATCGCAGGGTCTTAATTTTGTTGCCCCAAATCACAAATTTGGCAAAAATGTCACAATATAAAGAATTAAATCTAGTATAGTGACCCAGAGTCCGACCCTATAGAACCACTTGTGAATCTAATCGCTGCTAATTCTGAGTTAAATCCGCAAGAATTATTTCCCTTTGAGCTAGACGAATTCCAACATAAGGCGATCGCCGCCTTAGCAGCAAACAAATCTGTAGTCATCTGCGCTCCTACAGGTTCAGGAAAGACTCTAATTGGTGAATATGCCATTTATCGCGCTCTAAGCCATGGTAAGCGAGTTTTTTATACCACTCCCCTGAAGGCGCTTTCTAATCAAAAGTTTCGCGATTTTCAGGAACAGTTTGCCCAAGGAGACTCGCGCAAGATTGGGCTACTCACAGGAGATACGATTATCAATCCGAATGCTGATGTGGTAGTTATGACCACAGAGATTTTTCGGAATATGCTCTACGAAACGCCGATCGGCCAGTTAGGTACATCTCTAGCCGATGTTGAAGCGGTGGTGCTGGATGAGTGCCACTATATTAGCAATCGCTTTCGGGGGACAGTCTGGGAAGAATCAATTATTTATTGTCCACCCCAAATTCAGCTAGTAGCTTTATCTGCAACGATTGGTAATCCCCAGGAGTTGACCGACTGGATTACGAAGGTGCGTAATTCTAAGCCGAACAATGCCACCAAATATGAGTGCGAACTAATTAATTCTGATTTTCGCCCTGTGCCTTTGCGCTATTACTTTTGCGATCGCAGTGGGCTACACCGATTGTTAAATCAAACGGAAACCGAGATCAGCCCCAAACTTAAGTCCGTCGCTTCCCGTCAAGGACAAAAGCCCAAACGCTTGAAAATTAAAGACTGTCCCAAAATTTATCAGGTGGTGCAGCAGCTACAAAATAAAGACATGCTCCCAGCGATCTATATTATTTTTAGCCGACGGGGTTGCGATAAGGCAGTAGAAATGATCGATGGTCTGGCTTTAGTTTCCGCCGAAGAAGGTCAAAAAATTGAAAGTATTTTACTGTATTTCTTTTTAACTAATAATGTTGAGCTTCAGACAGCATTGTTAACCCATTTTGGTTCAGTTAACGCCGAATTAGCTGAATTACTGCGAGATTATCTAGCCGATAATGAGCAGGCAGAGATGAACTTAGCTAATTATTTAACAGCCAATCCCAATCAAAAATATTTACTGTGGCAATTCTTGTGTGAGAATTCCCAAATTGCTCGCATTGACCAGATTGAGCCTTTAATGCGGGGAATTGCGTCCCACCATGCAGGTTTGCTCCCCGCCTGGAAAGAACTGGTCGAAAGACTGTTTGAAATGGGACTGGTCAAGATTGTTTTTGCTACTGCTACTTTAGCAGCGGGAATTAATATGCCTGCCCGTACTACGGTCGTGTCTGCTCTTTCTAAACGTACCGATGGGGGACATAGTATGCTTAGTCCCTCAGAATTTTTGCAGATTGCAGGTAGAGCTGGTAGAAGAGGCAAAGATCAGGTGGGTCATGTTGTGACGATCCAAACTCCCTTTGAAGGGGCAAAAGAGGCTGCCTTCCTGGCAACTTCAAGCGCGGAACCCCTAAGAAGCTGGTTTACTCCTTCCTATGGCATGGTGCTGAACCTACTGCAAAAATACACTTTACCTGAAGTCAAAGAATTACTAGAACGTAGTTTTGCCGAATATCTGTCGCAAAAAAGACTCGCTCCCGAACAAACGGCGATCGCTGAAATTACCACCGAACTGGCGAGGTTAGATATTTCCCTGGCTGCCATTCCCCCAGGAAAATTAGCTGGCTATCAGAAACTGCGAGAACGGGCGGTTGAAGAACAGAGATTACTCGACATTTTGCAACAACAGGCAGAAATTAACCAAAAAAATCAGCTTAAGCCTTTAGTTCCCCAAATAGAGCCAGGCAGAATTATCGGCTTAAAAGGTAAACATATTCGCGTCAACTCCCCTCTGGCTGCGGTATTAATTGCTAAAATTCCTGGTTCAGGTAGAGCGCCTAATTTACTTTGTTTAGCGGCCGATAACTATTGGTATGTTGCTGCTAACGCTGATGTTACTGAAATTAACCCTGGAACTTTGACTGATGCAGAAATAGCCGAAATTGCTTTACCTCCGCTAGATAACGTCAAACTAGGCAAATGGCTTAAAGGAGATGAATTCACCGCCCTCATTGTCAAACAAATAAGCGATCGCATCATCCCCATTGCTCCTGCTGCCGAAGTAACCGAACAACAGCAGAAACTAGATCGACTACAGCGAGAGATTGATTGCCATCCCGTACAACAGGTAGACAATCCTAATCAACTGCTCAAAAAATATCAAAAGCGACTGCAACTACGGGATAAACTACACAAAACTCAGATTAAGTACCAAAAGCAAAAGTCGAATCAATCCTATTACTGGGAAGAGTTTCTCAATCTGATCGAAGTTTTACAGGAATTCGAGGCTTTAAAAGAATACAGTCCTAGTTTCTTAGGTCAAGCAGCAGCGACTATTCGCGGTGACAATGAACTTTGGTTAGCCTTAGTCTTTGTCTCTGGGGAATTAGAACATCTTGAACCCCATCATCTGGCAGCTACCGTCTGTGCTTTAATTACTGAAACTCCCCGCGCTGATGTTTGGTGTGATTTTCCTCCCCCACCTGAAGTGTTAGACGTTTTGGGAGTCAACAAATCAACCGAAAGCAGTTCAGCCATCAGAGAAATTAGAACTCGTCTGTTTCAGGTACAGCGTCGTCATGGAGTTGGTCTACCCGTTTGGCGCGAATATGGACTGGTGGGATTATGCGAACAGTGGGCGTTAGGAATGAATTGGCAAGATCTTTGTGACAGCGTTAGTTTAGCAGAAGGAGATATTGTCAGAATGCTCCGCCGTACTGTTGATGTGCTGTCGCAAATTCCGCAAATTCCTAATATTTCTAGTACCCTATCTAACAATGCCAGAGAAGCAAACGCAATGATGAAGCGTTTCCCAATTTAATATGAAGTCCGTTTAGACAATTCCAATTAAAACTCGCGCAAAGACGCAAAGGCGCAAAGATTATTGTAAGAAGTAATTAAGCGGACTTGATATAAACCGTCGCTAGCGGGAAACTCTCACTTTGAGATGGACTATTCAAGGAAGTAGGAAATAGGAAGTAGAGAATTAAAGTATAGGGTTTAGAGTCTTTGGAGGATATTAGTGCCATGGGTATCAGTCCCACAGGTACTGTAAAGATGATGTTTTGTGGCTAAAGCCTGAACTATTTCTGTTTTTCCAGGACTAGGCTGCCAAATTTGAGGGTTGTTATAAGCATAGTAAGTTTCTACAGCATCAATATTCAATTGCGCAGCAGCAGGAATTAACTGGCTCGCTGAGAGACGATAGCGTTCTGGGTGAGCTAAAACAGCCAGTCCTCCAGCTTGATGAATACTCTCAATTACTCGTTCGGCTTGAGCAGCTTCTTCATGGGGTCTATTTCCTTGCAGATATGAGCTGATTGCAGGATGCTCTGGATTGAATCCATAACCTAAGATATGTACTTCCACTGACAATAATCTGGAAGTGATTTCTGTACCTGTCCATAGCTGAGGTAAGTTTTTTCGCTCTAAACTAATAGTGTCAAGATAAGATGCTGCTTCTTTAAAGCCATCTACAGAATGATGATCTGTAATTGCCAAACCTTTTAAGCCGATCGCGATCGCCTGCTGGATTAAATCTACTGGCGTTAATTGACCATCTGAAGCAATAGTATGTAAATGAAAGTTGTATGAGTGAGGACAACTAGCAGCATCAATTGTCTTCCAAACACTCATCAAGTGTCCAATATCCTGTGCTGTCGGTTTGAGAGAATATGTCACAACCATATGCGTCAATAGATAGCCGAGAAGTGTTTCTAATTGTTACAAATAACATAACAAAATAAAAGACCCCTTGGGAAAGCTTTGAATAACCAATAACTATAAAAAAATTCTTAAATCCCTTGACAGATATGACTTTAAGGTCATCAAAAAAAATGATATCGATCCCAAATAAAAGATATAGAATTAGTTAATAATTTTTACATGACGACTTTGCTACCTGCTGTCCTTCCTGTGGGCTTGATTATTTTGATTGGCTTTGTTGTCGGTCGTACTATTCCTCTACAGCGTTCAACCCTCTCTCAGCTATCCCTTTACGTCTTATCTCCCGCTTTGGTGATTAGTAGTTTATATCGTACTGAGGTGTCTTTAGATAGTTCCAGTAAGCTTTTACTTGGCTTTGCTTTAACATCCCTCAGTCTCTACCTAATTGTCACCGTCATCAGTCGTCTCTTGAGCCTACCTGCTCCTTTAAGTCGAGCTATTACCGCCGTAGTTATGTTTCCTAATAATGGCAATATGGGTCTGCCAGTCGCCACTTTCGCTTTGGGGACAGCAGGATTAGATCGGGCAATTATCTATATGCTGGGTTCTGCCTTTTTGATGTTTTGCTTTGGCCCAGCAATGATTCGAGGTAAGGGGATCATTGAGGGTTTTAAACTTACTCTCAAGCTACCGCTGTTGTGGGCATTTTTATTTGGTCTAGGCTTGCATTACTGGTCGCCAAAAATTCCTTGGGGATTAGACAAGGGTATTGAGCAGTTGGGTGCAGCAGATATTCCCATCGCCTTGATTTTATTGGGAATTCAATTATCCCAGACTCGTTTTCGACCAGAGATTAAAGAAATTATTTTAGCGATCGCTCGTTTGACCTGCGCGCCGATGATTGCCTATGTCATTGGTAGACTACTTCAGTTAGAAACTCTCAATTTACAGATCCTTGTTTTAGAGAGTGGGATGCCCACCGCAGTTAGTTCCTTCGTGATTGTCAGTGAGTTTGGTGGAGATCAAGATTTAGTAGCCAGGGCAATTGTTACTTCTACTTTAATGAGCTTTATTACGTTGCCGATTTTATTATCGTTTTTGTTAGCTCTTGGCGCTTAGTTGTCTATTTAAAAGGTTTAATTAGGTAAAAGATATTGAATCACTACTCTTCAACACTCGATCATCAAAAGCGTTTTTGGCAATTAGCGATCGTCAATGTCATTTCTAACCTGATGGTGCCATTGGCTAGTCTGGTTGATGTGGCATTTTTGGGTCATTTGACGGAAATTCGTCATTTAGCGGGGGTGGCGATCGCTACAGTGTTATTTAATTATATTTACTGGACTTTTGGTTTTCTGCGCATGGGGACGACAGGATTAACCGCCCAAGCCAGAGGTAGAGGAGATACGCAAGTTGAGATCCTAATTTTGTTACGCAATAGTGCGATCGCTGTAGTTATTGGAATCATTATTCTCTTGCTACAGCAACCCCTAAGAGAAATTGGCTTTAACTTACTCCAAGCCGATCCTGAAGTGCTTCAAGCAGGGAGAGCTTATTATAACGCCCTGATTTGGGGTGCGCCTCCTACTTTACTCAACTTTGTCTTATTCGGTTGGTTTTTAGGGCGAGAACAAGGAAAAGGAGTCTTGCTCATGTCTTTGGTCAATAATGGCGCTAACATTGCTCTAGATTATCTGTTTGTGGTTCGCTGGGGACAGTCAAGCGCGGGGGCGGGTGGAGCAACGGCTATTAGTCAATTAATCACCCTAATTATGGGATTAGCTTTGGTATACCGCGAACTGGCGGGGATATCTTGGCAACAACAGCGATCGCAGATCTGGGAATTATCTGCCCTCAAGACTGCTTTTTTCCTCAATCAAGATATTTTGATTCGTACCTTAGCCTTAATATCCACCTTTGCTGTGTTTACTAACCTCAGCGCCACAATGGGAACAACGATTTTAGCTAGTAATACGCTCTTATTGCAGGTGGTTACTTTGGCAGCTTATTTTATTGATGGTGTTGCCTTTGCTACTGAAAGTATTGCGGGAAATCTCCACGGACAAGGGACAAAAGAACAACTGCTGCCGTTATTAAAATTAGCGGGTAGCGTAAGCTTGCTCGCTGGCTTGGGTTTTGCTGCCGTGTTTAGCTTTTTCCCTCGGCCTTTATTTGGTTTATTAACCAGTCACGCAGAAGTAATTCAGCAAATTAGTAATTATCTCTGGTGGTTATTTCCTGTATTGGGTTTTGGTTCAATCGCCTACATGCTCGATGGCTATTTTTTAGGCTTAACCGCAGGTAAAATTTTGCGCCAATCTACTCTAATTGCAGCAATCATTGGTTTTACACCGATGGCGATCGCTGCTTGGTATTGGCAAACTAATCACTTACTCTGGCTAGCTCTAGCTCTATTTATGGCAACTCGAAGTATTACTTTAGGCTGGAAAATTAATTATTCAGGCATCACTACTTGTAAGCTAGATTGATACAACTCAATAATATTGATGCGAGAAGTAGGATGTTGAGAAAAATATTGAAGAGTATCAATTGGTTAAGTCGGCATTGGTTATATTGTTTAATCTCTGGACTAATCGCGTTTTCGATTGTTTTTGTCCAGACTTATGGGCTGAAATCCTCAGCTTCATCATCTCCAGTGATTGCCGCAGCACCACCAGAATTAGTGGATTTAGAGCAATTTTCTGATTTAGTGAGCAAGTTAGAGGCGAGATGGGAAAAGACTTATGAACAGTACTTTGACCGCGATTTTGCTCATCAATCGAACTTAGGTAATCAAATTGCCAAGCGTTTACAAGAAGTTCAAGAGCAGACAAATATCTCTCCAGCGGTTATTTGGGCTATGCCAACAGATAATTTTTTAGAATTAATCTTAGTTACTCCTAAACAACAGCTTGTGATTAAAAAAATCCCTGGAGCAAATCTGGAGAGATTGACCAAGAGAATTAATGAGTTAGGAGTGGCAATGAGCGATCGCACTTCTCTTGATTATTATCCTCCAGCCAGATTAATTTACGATTGGATCTTTAAACCTCTCGACCCCTATTTAGAAGCCGAAAACATCGATACTCTATTGCTTTGCACTGGCCCCAAACTGCGTTCTCTTCCTTTTGCAGCGTTACATGATGGAGATAAGTTTGTCATCGAAAAATATAACTTGGCTCTTATTCCCGCTTTTAGCTTGACAGATACTAATTATCAAGCACAGCTAGATCGACAGGTTTTGGCAATGGGAACATCCGAATTCGAGAACTTGCCTCCGCTGCCTGGAGTAGGAATTGAGCTAGAAACTATTGTGCCAAAGTTATGGTCAGGACGCAAAATAATCGATCGAGATTTTACGGTGGCTAATCTGCAAGATGTTCACCAACGAGAAGGCTTCGAGATTATTCATATCGCTTCCCACTCTGAGTTTAATCCTGGTTCCCCTGATGATTCGTTTATTCAGTTTAGCGATCGCCGATTAAGTTTGGCTCAAATTGAGGAGTTGAATTTAGAATTACCTCCCGTTGATTTATTAGTTTTGAGTGCTTGCCAAACCGCTTTAGGAGATGAAGATGCGGAGTATGGTTTTGCTGGCTTAGCGATGCAAGCGGGGGTCAAATCTGCTTTAGCTAGTCTTTGGGCAATTGATGATACAGGAACGGTTGTACTGATGAGTGACTTTTATCAGCAGTTGAAATCTACCCCTAGCAAATCAGCAGCATTGAGACAAGCCCAAATGAATTTGCTGCAACGGAAAATTTTTGTGGAAGAATCTCAAATCCAAGGCTTAGACGTAGCTGTCGATCTGGCTCAAATAAGTTCAGCTGAGCAAAATCAAGACTTCACCCATCCTTATTATTGGGCGGGATTTACCTTGATTGGCAATCCTTGGTAGATCAATAGCTCTAAGTTGTAAGCTTTAAGCTCTAAGCTCTAAGCATTTTGATGGGCGATCGCTTATACAGAGCATGGCATTACTATACTCCTGCACATGCTCTTGCTAACTCTAGGCTACTGTTGCCTGATTCAACAGATTTTGGACATCTGCGGTTTTCATCCGTGCGCCCAAGGTAGTAACTATCTTAGATGACGCTAAAGACGCTAAACGCCCTGCCTCTGGATAACTCATGCCGTTAGTAATACCGTAAAGAAAAGCACCTGCATACATATCTCCTGCACCAACAGTATCGATCGCCTTCACAGGAAATGGCTCAATCTCGATTAACTGTTCACCGTCGAAAACCACTGAACCTAATGCTCCGCGAGTCACGGCAAACCTTTTAGCTAAAGTTTTAAGATATTCAATTGCTTCATCAAAATCTTCGGTTTCTGCCATTAATAAAGCTTCTGACTCATTAGCAAACAGAAAATCTACCCCTGAACCAATAATTTCTAGTAGTCCCGATTTAAAAAATTTGACCATATTGAGATCGGCTAGGGTAAACGCCACCTTATTTCCCGCAGCTTGGGCAGTTTCTCTGGCTTTAATTGCCGCTTGCTTGCTGCTTTCGCCACTAACTAAATAACCTTCAATATAAGTATATTCAGCCTGTTCAATCGCTTCAGGAACAAGTTCGGCATCACTAAATTCCCCTGAAATCCCCAGAAAAGTATTCATCGTGCGATCGGCATCAGGAGTCACAAAGACTAAACATTTGCCCGTTACACCTGATTTTGCTACCTGGCTTTCTAAATTAGTTACTACACCACAGTCGATTAAATCTTGGGTATAAAAATTCCCTGGTTCGTCATCTGCTACCTTGCAAGAATAAAACGCTTTTCCGCCAAACTGACTAACCGCAATTAACGTATTGGCTGCTGAACCACCACAGGAACGTTTTTGCTCATAGTTCGCTAAATTACTGACAATTTTATCCTGGCTATCTTGGTCTAAAAGAGTCATCACACCCTTTTCAATTCCCAGGTTTTGTAATACTTCTGGTGATACTTCAAACTCAATATCTAATAGAGCATTACCCAGAGCGTACACATCATATTTCGCCATAAATTACCTCAAGTCATTAATCTAATTAACTTTAAGCAAGATAGCATTATTAGCACTTGGGTATCAGTTGCGATCGCTAATTAAAGAATCTATAATTACACCCTTTTTAGGCGAACTTTTTTGAGGCTATCAGGAGATAAAGGCTGGTTATCTAAGTCAGAGAGAGCATTTGCTTCAATTTCTGAATCACTCATAGAATTAAGCCTTTCTAAATCAGTTAAATCTTCTGATTGTTTCGCTTTGTCAATCGTTGTCCGAGTAATAGAGTTTTCTTTCATATCTGGTTGTCTGAAGCACTAAGAGATCGCTATCCAGTTTTACTCAGCTTCTTGCCAGCCTTCGATAGTTGCTACCAAAATATTGATCAGTGGATGATTAACAGCTTCTTTAAAAGTTTCTATACCAAAGGCTTTGAGAGCATTGATAACTTTGGCTTTTAATGTAGGATTATTCTCAATTTGGTCAACAGCTTTGCCTATAACTATATTTCTCTCTTTGCCTGTGGTTGTGGGATATGTTTCGGACAACTGTTCTAGAAGATGTTGAATTTCTGCTGCTGCTTGAGCTAGATTTTGTTGTTCTGCTTCATTAATTACTCCTGCGACTTTTGCATTATCTTTAATTTCGCCACCATTCATGTGACCGATGCCGAAATTTCCGCTATTAATATGTACTACCGAACTGGGATTAGTATTGATATTCAATGGAATCTTACCCTTTAATGCTAAATGTCCTTCAGAAGTAATTTCTGTAACTAAAATAAGATCTATTTTAGACTTACCAGGATTTTGACTTTGCTTATGTTCTCTTAATTCGATAAATTTTGAGCTTTTTAGCTGATTTAAGATTACTCTAACGTCATGTATATTTAGATTAAGATCGCTGGCGATTTGACTGTCTTTAATAGGACAATTTTCGGCAATTTCCTGTAATATCAAGATTTTTTCTGGCTCGAACATTTCATTTTCCTTGGCTACTGTTTGATTAATTTGTATTCCTGGTAATAGAAGCCTTTCATATACATGGGCAAGAAATTCATTTTTGGCTTTTAATTCTCCTTCTAAACCAGATATTATGCGCTCATATCTAAGAATTAAATTTTCTCTTACTTTATCTTTACTAACTCCAGGTGGAACACTAACTTTTAGAACTATTAATCCGTCTTCTAAAGCTTTATATTTTCGCAAAAATAATTGTCCACCATCGGTATTATAAATTTGTATATTTTCCTCATTAAAAGCATAAGCAAATGCTTTCCAATTAATGCCATAACTAAAGATTAAATTGGCGGTATTTTCAACTTCCTGAAAGATTTTAGTAAATTCCCCTGGTTCAAAGTTTTGCTTGGGATCATGAGGAAGACGTTTTTGTTTATCTTGCTCTAAATAAACAAAATCACAAATTGCATTGTTCAGGTTGGTTTTACTGTTAGTATGCCAGTATTCTATGCAAGCTCCAGTAAAAATCGCTCTCTCGAAGTTAGTTTCCAGTGCTTGAATCCTACTTAGATTTGTTTCACTGAGATTTATTCCTCTAAGATCTTTTCCACTGAGATTTACCCCACTGAGATTTACCCCACTGAGATCTGCTCCATTGAGATTTACCCCACTGAGATCTGCTCCATTGAGATTTGCTTTACTAAGATTTGCTTTACTAAGATTTGCTCCACTGAGATCTACCTCACTAAGATTTGCTTTACTAAGATTTGCTCCACTGAGATTTGCTCCATTGAGATTCAACCCACTGAGATTCAACCCACTAAGGTTTGCCCCTCTAAAATCTGCCGTTTGGATATACCTCCTACGGCGATATCTTCTACTGAGATCTGCCTCACTAAGATTTGCTTCACTGAGATCTGCTCCATTGAGATTTGCTCCATTGAGATTTGCCTCACACAGATCTGCTCCATTGAGATTTGCTCTATTGAGATTTGCCTCACACAGATCTGCTCCACGGAGATTTGTCCCACTGAGATCTGCCTCACACAGATCTGCCCTACTGAGATCTGCCCTACTGAGATTTGTCCCACGGAGATCTACCTCACACAGATCTGCCCCACCGAGATTTACTCCACAGAGATCTGCCTCACTGAGATCTATCCAGCGAAGATCTACTCCAGGGAGATTTGTCTCCATAAGAATAGCCTCCCTAAGAATAGCCTCACTAAGATCTATCCAACTGAGATCTGCCTCGCCGAAGTCAGCTTCTATTCTACGGTTTGTTTCTCTCCATTTGTTCCAAACCTCTACTCCTTGCTTAAGCAAAGCAAGATGTTCTTTATTTGCCATCTTGTTTCATCCCTGTCCATTTCTTTGACAACTTACCAGGGCTAATATTTTTCTTCTTTCTCCCATAAAGTATTGATAAGCGATCGCCATTTTGTAACGCAATTGAAGCTTCTCACCTAATCATAAAATATTCGCACTTTTTCAACTTTGATTAACAATTTTTCTTAAGTTTTTATCAGAGCAAATAGAGATTAGCCGCGATCACCCACGATAAAAATTCACCTTTAATTCATCTCAAGATACAGGGAAAATTCACAGTCGCTGATTTAAGAATAGTGCGATCGCTTTCCTTCTTGTTGCCTGATGCGCACTGATTAATCTGATGACATCGCCTAGAGCCGATATAATTATCCTAAATGGATTAGCGCTTAACAACTAGTTTTTAGTCGCCCCTGCTCTTAATATGTCATCATCCAATTTAAAAACCTCTGTTGAAGAACAAGAAGATTATCTCAATGAGCTTCCTGGTGAAGTGGAAATGTCTCTGTTCGATCATCTAGAAGAACTACGTCTACGACTATTTTATGCCTTAATTGCCGTGGCGATCGCAGCTCTTGGCTGTTTTATCTTTGTTAGACCGCTTGTTCGCACCTTAGAAGTACCCGCCCAAGGTGTTAAGTTTCTCCAGCTAGCTCCAGGAGAGTTTTTCTTTGTTTCGATTAAGGTAGCTGGCTATAGTGGCATGGTATTAGCAAGCCCTTTTATTTTGTACCAAATTGTGCAATTTGTTCTACCAGGACTTACTAGAAAAGAACGTCGGCTACTTGCTCCCGTAATTTTTGGCTCTAGCATCTTGTTTTTTGCTGGCTTGTTTTTTGCTTATATTGCCTTAATTCCTGCTGCGCTCAATTTCTTTATTAACTACGGTAGCGATGTAGTTGAGCAGTCTTGGTCAATTGATAAGTATTTTGAATTTGTTTTACTGCTGCTGTTTAGTACGGGGTTGGCTTTTCAGATTCCCATTGTACAGCTTATTTTAGGCTTTCTTGGTATTGTTAATTCGGCACAGATGTTTGCGGGTTGGCGCTACGTAGTGCTAGGTTCAGTAATTATGGGAGCAGTACTGACTCCTTCAACAGATCCTTTAACCCAGTCTTTACTAGCAGGAGCGGTATTGGGATTATATTTTGGGGGTATTGGCGCAGTTAAGCTACTGGGAAAATAATGGTTGTCTATTTTAACTCCAAAGCTTAATTGAAACTAGCGGTCATTGAATCATTATTCCAGCCTGGTTCTTAAAACCAAAATTACATCAAGACTGACAGTAAAAGACCAATGACAACAAAGGCACAGCTTAAAATTACTAGAATACTAAGCTGTTGATTCAGAATTGCTTTTTTGTTCAGTTTATCTAAATGATTAGAAATATGGTAGACCTGTTTTTCTAGGTTAGCGCACCGATTTTCCAGAGAAAACTTGCTATTTTCATATCTCTTGGCGTCACTATTGCCAACATTTTTTCGCTGATTTCCTCGATCATTATTTAAATTATCGAGTAGTTTTGACTGCTGTAAAATTACGGATTTAAGTTGCTCTATTTCCTGAGAATTCGACTGAGATTGGGTTGCTTTATAAAGATACTGTTCCAACAAACCTGGCCCCAGCTGAAAATATCCTTTATAGGCAGAATAAACTGCATTAATCAACTCTTTTTCAGGAGTATTTTTTTTAAGATAGCCTTTTGCACCTACTTGTAAAGCAGCATCTAAATAAGTGTCATCATTATGAACACTAATAATTAAAACATTTGTATTGATAAACTGCTCGGAAATAATTTGAGTAGCTTCTAGTCCATCCATGACAGGCATTTCAATATCCATTAATACTACATGAGGATGGTGAATCTTGATTAACTCGATCGCTTCTTTACCGTCATTAGCACAACCAATCAGCTCTAAACCAGGGTCAGCTTCAATATAGTTTTTGATAATTTCTTGAACTGTTTTTTGATCGTCTACTATCAAGACTTTGATCATTAGCTTGGGGTATTTTACTGATAGATTAACTTTAAAACTACATTATAATGTCAATAAATATAACAGACAGGGAACTAAAAGTCACGACACCTGACTTATAGAATCTAATAGAATCTAAATAGCAATACAAATATACCTCGAAAATATTAAGAGACAACTAATAAACTGATAAATTGATAAATAGTATACCTAATACTTCCAGATTTCAAAGCTTTCCATAAGCAGATTAATTACTTAACTTAAGATTAGATGAAATTAAATTATTCTGACATCTTCGTAACTCTTTCTACAAACAAAATAGAGTTAATGGTAGATTTTTATAGTCAGCTTTTAAACCAGTCGCCAGCGATTTATCAACCCCCGATTTATGCAGAATTTCAACTAGAAAAACTTCGGCTCTGTATTTTTCAACCTAAATCTGAACGCCAAGCAGAATTTAGTAATCATAGTAGCAGTATGAGTCTCTGTTTAGAAGTTGAGAATTTAGTCCAGGCGATCGCTCATATTTCAGCTTTAGGTTATCCACCTCCTGGAGAAATTATTGAAGCATCCCATGGTCGAGAAATTTATGCTTATGATCCTGGCAAAAATCGCTTGATTCTACATCAATCTCCAACTGAGTAACCTTGATGGTGTAGATTAAATACCAAATAATCAATCGCAACTAAAAAACCAGAGAGCTAATTTTAGTCTCTGGCAATATGTAAGTTAATTCTATTTATTTACAGTTAAAATTATTCTTTAGCTGTTTCGGCTGATTGTTCGCTCACTTCTGTGACTCCAGCATCTTCTGTCTCTACAGGTTTTGCTGGTAGAACTATGGAAATAGCCGTACGTTCAGGATCGTCTAAGACTTCTGCTCCTTCAGGTAAGACAATCTCACCTACCTGAAGCATACTACCAATTTCAAAGTTAGTAACGTCAATCTCAATGGACTCAGGAATACTATCGGCAGCGCAAATAATTTTCAACTCAGTCATAATTTGATCGACAATGCCACCTTCTTTCGTTCCCGCAGCTTTACCAGTCAATACAAGAGGCACAACAATCTCTACCTGTTGTTTGGCAGAAACAGTGAAAAAACTTAGGTGATTTAAAGTTCTTTTCCAGGGATGAGCCTGTACCTCTCTAATCAAAGCCTTACCTTTCCAGGAAATATCAGGAACGTTGAGATCGATCAAGGTATTATTGATGGCTGCCTCTCTCAATAATAATTGAGCTTCTTTGGCAGGAATTGTTAAAGAAATTGAATTGGCTCCATCATGACCGTATAAAGCGGCGGGAATTAATCCTTCACGGCGTAAAGCTCTTGGTTTACTCCCCTCTGGACGGGATTTACATTCTACTGAAATGTTCATATTGTTTGGTTGATAGTAACTAAATATGGTTAATCTGGTTTAATCTGGTTCAAAGTTGCTCCAAGCTAGCAAAAGTTATCAGCTTGTTGTTTGAGCATTAGGTATTAGCAGCCTACTCAACAGGAACACCATCGGCATCTAACAAGGCTCTTTTTGGACCATGAATCGGATCTTCGACTATAATTGTCTGATCGCGACCTGGCCCGACGGAAACAATGGCGATCGGCACTTTCATTAACTCTGCCAGATACTTGAGATAATTCAGCGCTTTTTTCGGTAAATCCGCTAGAGAACGACAGCCTGTTGTATCCTGCTGCCACCCTGGTAAGCTTTTATAAACAGGTTTGCAGTTAGCAAAATGACTAGCGTTAGTGGGAAAATGATTGCAAATTCCGCCATCTATTTCGTAAGCTACACAGACCTTAATTTCTTCAAGTTCGTCTAGTACATCCAGCTTGGTAATGGCTAGACAATCTAAACCATTGATTCTGACTGCATAACGACCAATCACCGCATCAAACCAGCCACAGCGACGACGACGACCTGTAGTAGTACCAAACTCAGCACCTAATTCTCCCAATAGCTCACCAACCCGATCGTTAAGCTCTGTAGGGAAAGGCCCTTCGCCCACACGAGTCGTATAGGCTTTTGCCACACCGATTACTCGATCGATAGTAGTTGGCCCTACTCCTGCGCCGACACAAGCTCCTCCAGCAATCGGATTAGAAGAAGTAACGTAAGGATAAGTACCATGATCTAAATCTAATAAAGTTCCTTGCGCTCCTTCAAACAGAATATTTTTTTTCTCGTTTACTGCTTCATAAATTTTGAGAGAACTATCGACAACAAATGGCTTAAGGTATTCAGCGTATTTTAGATACTCTTCAATTACTTTCTCTGGGTCTAAAGGAGGTAAATTATACAGTTTTTCTAAAATTACGTTTTTATAGTTAATCGTCCAGCCCAGCTGTTTACGCAGATGCTCCGAGTTCATTAAATCTAAAACTCGAATACCTGTTCGCTCTGATTTGTCAGCATAGGTCGGCCCTATTCCTCTACCAGTAGTGCCAATTTTATATTCACCCCTGCTTTCTTCTGATGCCTGATCGATCTTGCGATGATAGGGCATAGTTACATGGGCTGTCTGAGATATATGTAGGTTATCTACTGTCACTCCCAAAGCTTTAAGCTGCTCTATTTCTTCGATCAACACTTGAGGATCGATTACTGTCCCTGAGCCAATAATACATTCTGTATTAGAATACAAAATTCCCGAAGGGATTAAGTGCAGTTTAAAAGTTTGTCCAGCTACAACAACTGTATGTCCTGCATTTACTCCACCTTGGGAGCGTACCACGACATCTGCCGAGCGACTAAGTAGATCGGTTATTTTTCCTTTTCCTTCGTCACCCCATTGGGCGCCGATCACGATAACATTAGCCAAGAGTTTATTTGGAAGCTAAAGTTTACACAAACTATTATTATGGTGATTTGCTGTACATAATGTCAACAAATCTTAGTTAAGAAGTTAAAAACAGAATGCAATTGCTGCAACAAGTAAGGATTATTGACCCCGTTCAACAGGTGGATCGGTTAGCGGATGTGTTGATTATCGACGGTAAAATCAAGTTAATCGACGACCAGATTACTAATTATCCTACTGAGACCTCAATTATCAAACCGAAAGGCTTAGTTTTAGGGACTGGACTGGTAGATCTCTATAGCCACAGTGGAGAGCCAGGCAACGAAACCAGAGAAACTTTGTTTCAGCTATCTCAAGCGGGAGCGATGGGAGGATTTACTCAGATCGGCATTCTGCCTGATACAATTCCTGTCATTGATAATGCTGAAGTGATTACGGGAATCAAGCTCAAAGGCGATCCGCAGGCTAGGCGTGAGCCTAATCGCTTTAATCATCAAGGTAATCAACAACTTACTCTACCTCGACTCAATTTCTGGGGTGCAGCCTACAGCCAAACCGATCACAAGATGAATGCTCTTGCCGAATTACAGCCAGAAATCGTTGGTTTTACTAGCAGACACAATTTAAGCAATCTTCACGTCTTAAAACAGATTTTAGAATATCTTCAGCCCCAGCAGAAACCGATCGCGATCGCTCTCCATCAAAATGAGCTAACAGGAAATGGTGTAGTTAGGGAAGGAAATGCCTCGATTCGCTACGGTATGTCAGGAAATCCTGGTTTTTCAGAAGCAGCAATCATCGCTGCTGTTTTGGAGATAGCGGCAGAAATTCCCACGCCGATCCATATTATGCGTGTCTCTACTCAACGAGGAGTAGAATTAATTGCCGATGCCAAAGCCAGAGGAGCAACTGTAACCGCAAGTACTAGCTGGATGCATCTTTTGTGGGATAGCAATGCTCTTGGTAGCTACAGCCCCAATTTACGCCTTGAACCACCTCTGGGTAATGAGTCAGATCGAATTGCTTTAATTGATGGAGTTCGTCAAGGAATTATTGATGCGATCGCCATTGACCATCACGCTTATACCTATGAAGAAAAAACCGTCGCTTTTGCTCTAGCACCTCCAGGAGTTATCGGCTTAGAGTTAGCTTTAGCCTTATTGTGGCAACGATTTGTTCAGAGTGGAGCATGGTCGGCAATAGAACTCTGGCAAGCCTTGAGTAGTCGCCCCCGTCAGTGTTTACAGCAACACCCCATAGCGATCGCCCCAGAACAAGCGATCGATCTAGTTTTATTCGATCCAGAGAAAAAATGGATTGCTAATCAAGATAATCTCAAGTCTCCTGCTGCCAATACACCTTGGTATAACCAAGAAATTACGGGCAAAGTAATTAAAACAATGAGTCCTAAAGGATTAGCTTCGCGTCACAATGAGCAATGACCAATGAGCAGTGGTAGGGTGGGCAATAACGCCAATTGTGCTGCAAAATTTTTAAGCTTTTTGATGCCCACCACATAAAACATCAGTAATCAGTAATCAAAAAATGTTACTTCCAATTAGATTTTGGGCATCATAGGAAGGTAATTTCCGCTACTGTAGCCCAATTCGGATGTCTGAAGAAATAGTAGGAATTCTGCAACAGCAAAATTCTCTTTTAAATCGAATAGAAGAAGTTCTAGCCGAGAATCAAAGACTCAGAACAGAATTTCAGCAGTTAATCGAGCGAGAAGAAAGATTTCGGCAAATTGCGGAAAATGTACGCGAAGTTTTTTTTGTGATTTCGGCTAAAACCGACGAAATTCTCTACATTAGTCCAACTTACGAAAAGGTTTGGGGGCGTAGCTGTCAGAGTTTGTACGAAGATCCTCAGTCCTGGCTATTTGCCATTCATCCTGATGATTCATTTAAAGCGATCGCGACAATCGAAACTCAGTTTAGGACAGGTGATGATTTTGAAGAAGAATATCGCATTGTTCGTCCCGATCTGTCTATTTGCTGGGTAAGGGTTAGAGCCTTTCCTGTCAGAGACGTGATGGGCAAGGTCAATCGCTTTGTGGGTATAGCCGAAGATATTACTAATCGTCGAGACGCTGAAGAAGCTTTGAGAAAGAGTGAAGAACAGTTTCGGCTTACCTTTGAAATGGCGCCCATCGGCATGGCAATCAGTACTCTGAAGGGCAAGTTTACCCGAGTCAATCAAGCTCTATGTGATGCACTCTCTTATTCAAAAGCAGAATTATTAGAATTATCTTTTGCTGAAATAAGTCATCCCGACGACTGGGAAATGCACTATAACTTGGAGCAAAAATTAACCAACAGCAAAGAAACTAGTTTTCAAATTGAGAAACGTTTTATCGCTAAAAATGGTTGGGTAGTGGATACTTTGCTCAAAGTAGTAATGGTCTGCGATGCCCAAGGAAAACCACTGCATTTTAACAATCAGATTGTCGATATTACCAAACGAAAATCAATGGAAGAGCGCCTACGTCACGATGCTCTACATGATGCTTTGACAGGACTACCCAATCGAGCTTTATTTATGGATCGTTTGGCTCAACAGCTAACCAAAAGCCAGAGTCAGAGTAAATATTTATTTGCGGTCTTATTTCTCGATCTAGACCGATTCAAAGTAGTTAATGACAGCGTGGGTCATTTAATCGGCGATAAGCTACTAATTGAGATCGCCCGTCGCTTGAAACAGTCAATCGCCCCAACGGATACAGTCGCACGCTTGGGGGGAGATGAATTTACAATTCTGTTGGAGAATATTTCTTGTCAAACTGAGGCTACCTTGGTCGCCGAAAGTATTTATGAAACCTTGACATCTCCCTTTCATATTGAAGGATACGAATTATTTTCTACCGCCAGTATTGGTATTGCCCTATCATCCCAAGGATATGAAAAGCCTGAAGATATTTTGCGGGATGCTGATTTGACGATGTACAGCGCCAAAGAACAAGGTAAAGCAAGGTATAAAGTATTTGAACATTCATTGCGCGATCGCGCTGTCCAAAGACTAGAATTAGAAACGGATCTGCGTAGAGCTTTAGAACGAGGAGAATTTGAGGTTTACTACCAGCCAATTACTTCCCTAACTCTTGGCATATTATCTGGTTTTGAAGCCTTAGCTCGTTGGAATCACCCCACAAAAGGCGCAATTGGGCCAGGTGATTTTATTCCCGTATGCGAAGAAACTGGTTTAATCGTTCCTTTGGGCAACTGGTTACTGAAAGAGGCTTGTAGAACTGCTCGTAACTGGCAACTAAAATATCCTGAACATCCAGCGATTAAAATGAGCGTTAATCTTTCGGGACAACAATTTCGCGAGGAACAACTGGTAGATGAAATTGGCAATATCCTGGTCGAGACTGGTCTGTCAGGAAAATTTCTCAAGCTAGAAATTACCGAAAGTATTTTAATTGATAATTTAGAAACAGTTACCGAAATTATTCTCAAGTTAAGAAAACAAGAAATTCAGTTTAGTATTGATGATTTTGGCACAGGATATTCATCTTTAAGCTATTTACATCGTTTCCCCGTTGATACGATTAAGATAGATCGTTCCTTTGTCAGTCAAATGCAGGCAAACGGCGATAATTCAGCTATTGTTAAGGCGATCGTCACTCTGGCTCATATGCTGGATATGGATGTCATTGCCGAGGGAATTGAAACAACCTCTCAGCTAGCTCAATTAAAGTTGCTTCAATGTGAATATGGGCAGGGTTTCTTTTTCTCTAAGCCTTTAAGTAAAAAGAATGCTGAGGCTTTGATCGCCAATTCAACCCAATGGTAATTACTGATTACTGACTAAGGAGTATGAGCAGTATTGGTATCACTATGAGATTTTGAGGGAGAGCGATCGCTCTAGTAATAAGTCTCGTTATATTCCCAAGCGGTTGTTAGCAAAAATGGAGAAACTGGAGGCTGAGAAAGCAGCAGTCAGAGAGATTCTTAAAATATTTAGGCTAGTTGAATAGATTGATAGGAGCAATTGCTAAATTAAGAGTAAAAGAAGCAATTTAATCGATCCATGACAGGAATTGACCCTGCGATTCTAGAAGCTGCTATCAAAGGTTTGGCTACAGCTATTGGTAAAGTTGTTGGTGAAACTGGCATTAATCTTATAGGTGCCACAAAGAGTCAATTACTAGATGGTGCGGGTAATCTGACTCAAGCTGCTCAAGATTTACTGTTTCGTATTTCTAAAAAGTACATAGCCAACTATACAGAGCGACATGGAACTCTGAAAGTTTTGGGGATGGGTAAACCAGTCAGTTTGGATTCTGTCTATACCAATGTTAATTTTCAGGCAGATATTATTTCTTGTTATCAATCTCTAGATGCTCAAGAGCAAGTATTTCGTACCAGAGAAAAGGAAGATCGACAGAAACAACCAGGACTTGAAGTTGCCAATGAAGAACAGTATTTAATAGTTTTAGGCAATCCAGGAACGGGTAAAACGACTTTTCTACAGGAGGTAGGACTAGAAGCTTTAAAAGGCAAAGGAAACGGAGAGTATCACCATCCCTGCATTCCTGTTTTATTAGAACTAAGAAATTTTCGCTCAGAAGAAATTAATATAGTTCAAGCGATCGCTTTGGAATTTCAAAACTGCGGTTTACCCGAATATCAAGAATGTACAGAAGAGTTGTTAAAAAAGGGTAGATTGCTAATTCTCTTGGATGGTTTGGACGAAGTACCAAGCGATCGCCTAAGTGAAATTACAACTCAAATTAGGAATTTAATAGACTGTTATTCAAATAATCGCTTTATTGTTTCTTGTCGCATTGCTGCCTATCGTAACTTTGATAATTTTCGACGTTTTACTGATGTAGCGATCGCTGATTTTGATGACGAGCAAATTGAAACTTTTATTGGCAAGTGGTTTGAGTCTCACTCTCAACCAGAGTGGGGGCAGCAATGTTGGGAGAAATTAAACAGTGGTGAACATAACGCCACCAAAGAACTAACGAGAACTCCGCTGTTGCTGACCTTAATTTGCATCTTATTTAAGAAGCGTGGTGAGTTCCCCAATAAAAGAGCTACTGTCTATAACGAAGCTTTGTGGACATTGTTATCTGAGTGGGATGCTTCTAAAGAAATTGTCCGTTCCGCACCTTACGAAGGAATGGATACCAAATGCAAAGAGATTATGCTGGCAGAAATTGCCTATGATAATTTTGTCGCCGATAACTTGTTTTTTCAACAAGTAGAAATCACCCAGGCAATTGAGCAAATTTTACGGGAGATGTTACCCGATGAAAGATTTATTGATGGACGAGCCGTTTTGAGAGCCATTGAAGAACAACATGGAGTTTTAGTTAGCAGAGCAAATGATACTTATTCCTTTTCTCATCTAACTCTTCAAGAATTTCTCACCGCCCAGCATATTGTTGATAACGGTATTGACATTAAAGATTTAGTTACTAATCATCTTTGCGATCGCCGTTGGCAAGAAGTATTTTTGATTCTGGCTGGTTTAAGAAGAGCTGACGAGCTGTTATTAACAATGGAGCAAGTAATTAATTCTTTAGTTGATGTTCCTAAGTTGCAACGTCTACTTATTTGGGTAGAGCGAATAACAGATAAAACTAAAGGAGATATTCAACCCGTAGGCAAAAGATCTTGTGCTATTGGTTACGCCAAAATTATCGCTTACGCTCACGCTATTACTGTCGCTAATCTTAGTCGTTACAATTTCGCTGTCGATAACCCTGACATTATCGGTCACGGTTTTGGTTCTACCATTCTCATTGGCTACGCTTACACCATTAATAACGCTCATCTCGCTGTATCTCTTGTCCACGAAATCGCTATCGTTTTCCCTAACGCTATCGATTACTTTACTGGCTACATTCAATGGTCAGAAAAATATCAAATTTATCAGGATGTAAGTTATTCTGAGCTAATTGCTACTCTTAAACAATTCAAACAGCTGGTGCCTAAGTATAGTGAACCAAGAGAAGTTCGTCAAAGTCTTGGTAAACAAATGATTGATGTTTGCTTACAAGCTTTTCATCTTGCTCCAGAAATAATTAATTTATCAAAAGAAGAATTTGATAGGTTAGACAGTTATCTTGATGCCAATCTGCTGATGGTGGAATGTAAAAACTCGGCAGTGCGAGTATCGCCAGAAACTTGGGAGGGAATTGAATCGAGGATGTTATTACCTGCTAGGAATATTTGATAGTTTCTGCACTTCAATCAACCCCAGCAGATTCTAGATGTGCGATCGCCTTCTATAATATTGATGCTTTACTTATCGAGGCGATGCAATTAGATTAATTAGTGCGCGTCAGGCAACTAGATATGAAAGAAACTTCTATTACTCGGATAACTATTGACAAAGCGAAAAAATTAGAAGATTTGACGGATTTAGAAAGGCTTAATACGATGAGTGAGTCTGAAATTGAAGCCAATGCCCTTTCTGACTCAGATAATCAACCTTTATCTTCTGATAGCCTTAAAAAAGTTCGTCGAAAAAGAGAATGAATAGATTTTTCAATCAGCGATTTTGCCCGTGGAAACTAGAGCGATCGCCTTTAAAAACTTTTCCAGATTTTCGCCAATTTAACAATCTACTTAGCCTTTAAGCAATTACTAGACTTCTAGCCTGATTCAATACTTGGGGTTTAGCTGCTTGATTTTCGATGCGCGAATTTATGGACATAGTTAATTCCGCAAGCTCTAATAATTCTTGATTAATTTCATGTCCATTAACAATAAACCAATCCAAAACTGTTGCCAGATGCCAAATTGTTTGCGAACCTTTGTAGACAGGATTAGGAAAGGTAGGTTTGCTGACAAATTTCTGTATATTCTGTCTCGTACATTCAAAGATATTAGCTAACTCTTTAATGCCAACCAAATCGGGAGATACATGAATTACCTCTGCTGTAGCGAATACTGATTTCACATTAGCGATCGCACTTTCTATGGCATCAAATGCCGAATCTGATTCACGGATAAAATCCAGAGCTAGATAACCAGGTTTACCAATTCCAGGCAAAGCATCATCACAACCAGCTTCATAAAGTAGATCGAGATAGACTTCAGGATTTTTATCGCCGTGATTTAATCTAAACATCAAAGTAAAATCATATTCTTTCATGTCAATCGTTTCCTAAGTTTTCTTGATTCCCTTGATTTAAGATGAATGCAGTTATCTACGACTCGTCTAATCTGCTTGGCATGATTTGAGGGTTTTCTAGGAGTACTCCAAATGCTAGTGATACAAAATTCACCACATCGACAATTGTCATCCCGATTCGGACAATAAATTTGCCCCCACGAATGAGAACTAGAACCTGCTTTTTTAAGCGTCCATCCATTTTCAACAGCATGAGCTATTGCAGCACGAATTTCTTTATTAGGATGTTTTTTAGCCATTCTTATTTTAGTAATTACTTGACTTAGTTGTCAAGTGACAACCAAAGATTCGTAATACCAATATAATATAAAGTCGTCCAAGTCATTCCAAATAGAGAACGTACGCACGTACTAAATAATAATTTTTCTAGAGGATGTATTTTGAATAATACTTTTGACTTGAAAATCAGCCAGCTCGTACGAAAATTAATTGGAATGACTACACTGCTTTTATTTGCTGCTTAATTTATGTCCTTCAATGACGATCTCATTTTCTCTCAAGCAGCGTAACCAGCCATGAAGACGGCGAATGGCATCCCGATTTTTTAATAATCCTGAGTTTTGTTCTTTTTTGGTTAAGCGAACAAACTTTTTATAGCTAGGATAATCGGGCGCTACCAAAGCATCTTTTTGATGCAAGATTAAAGGATTAGTTTCGTCCGAAATATCATGATAGGTGACAGAGAGATTATGCAGATCTACTTCCATAGTTGCCTGGAGAGCAGGATGTGCTTTAGTATCAAACTCTGGATAGACTAAATAAGTAATTTTGGGTTTATTGTAGTAAATTTTAACGATATTAGCGTTTTCCAAGCGATAAAAATTACGGCTAGCACAGCCTTCATATAGTCTCAACAAAGGAGGTAGTTTTTCTAAGGCACTAATGTGTACAGCAAGCGCTCCATCAAGTTGTTTGCCAATATTACTAGTCTGACAAAGATTAGCAATTTTTTGCAGATCTCCGACATGAATTAATAGAATATCGGCAATGGTACAGGCTTGTTTATAGCTACCAAATAAGGCTTTGACATCGGCTTTAATTTCAGGAGCGAGTTTTCTAATTGTCGGACGACCACTGAATTTACCTAATGCTAAGTAGACTAAAAGATCTTGACGACGTTTTTCGGCGATCGCATCCCATTCGTGACGATCTGTTGCCTGGAGAATTAATTTAAAAGCGCGCTGGAAGCTGCGAAATTCGCCTTTGATAGCTTCTTCTGAGGCTAATTCACCCTTAACTGGCAAACGACCTCTTTTGGTATAAAAATCCATTAGAGGAGTCAATAAGTCTCGGTAGTCTTCAAAATTTCTGACTTTTCCTTGAATACGTGGAGTACTCAGACGAGAATATAAACGAGAAGCACGGAAAAACTCGGCTTCAGCTTCCTGACGAAAGACTAAGTAAATTCCTAAACCAGCAGGAATTGATTCTACCTCTAGTACCTGGTCAATATATAGTTTTAGTTCTTCCTGTTCATAATACTTTTGGAAGGTGTTGCGGTTAGTCACTACACCATCGCCATATGCTACTAAACCACGACGGCGATCGTCTACTAATACCTGTGCCGAGATGATTAACACTCGTTGAGTCAATGACCACGCCTTAATCAAAGCCTGTCTTCTTTCGGCTATATCTTCAATGACGTTAATGATATAACCCAAGTTGACAATATCGGCAGGCTCAAGATTAGTATTTGGGCGATAAAAAGGATCCCAACCCGAGGCTAAATAGCCATAGCTTTTAATCTGTTTAATATCTTCACCACAGCCACAGCCGTAATCAAAAAAGCTAGTTCCTTCTCTAAATAAATCAGCTTCTAGAGCAATTCTGACAGGACGAGATAACTCTGAACGTTTCAGGGCTGCTTTGTGTCTCTCGATTAAGATGGTTTGCTTTTGTGCCACAGGAGAATCGATAGGACAGGCAACATGATGCTCGACTAGAGAAACGCCTTGCTCTAAGAGTAATCGAGTCCACTCTTGCAAAGTCCCAATATGTCGAGAATTGTCTAACAAGCCCAAGGCTACCTCTCCTTTAGTTAATTCAGCAAAGGTTTGATACAGAGGATAATTTTTACCCACAAAAGTTTCTTTGCGATGCAAAATTGGTGGATTATGGGAGTTGTGATATTGTCTGACTGATACCTGTTCTGTAACTAAATCCACCACAATACTCTGATGTAGTTGAGGGTGTGGATCGCGATCGAAGTCTGGATAGTATAAATAAGAAATTTTGGGTCGATCGGTCCCAAATTTGACAATTGTGGCGCGGTCAAGATTATTGACCAGATTTCTGGCTCGACTCTCATACTCTTTTAGCACAGGATCGAGGTTAGATAAAGCATTAGCATGGACATACAAAGCATCGGGTAAATGTTTGCCGATAATGCTGTTTTTACAGTGAGAGACAATTGTGGAAAATTTTTCAAGAGTTACCATCGTTCAGTATCAGTCAATTTGAATTATAGCTAGTTAAACATGAAACATCATATTGGTTTTAGTCAGTCAGATCTTGGTGCAGATGCCCCTCAATCGGTAATATTATCTGGAGAGCCTGAGCGATCGCACTATATCGCGCAAACTTACTTGGAAAACGTCAAATTACTATCACAATATAGAGGACTTAATAGTTATTTGGGCAAATTGCCCAACGGTAAGCCTATATTAGTTGCTACTAGTGGAATGGGCGCTCCTTCTTTAAGTATCGTAGTCAATGAATTAGTGCAAGTTGGAATTAAGCGGTTTATTCGAGTTGGTACTTGTGGTTCAATTCAGCCTTTTATTTTAGTTGGTGACATTGTTATATCCCAAGCAAGTTTATGTCGGCAAGGGGCAGCTTTAGACATTGCTCCCCCAGAGTATCCTGCCGTCGCAGATCCCTTTTTAACCGTGGCTTTGGTTAAAACCGCTGCTAAATTAAATATTCCCTATCATTTAGGTATTACCGCCTCAGTAGACAGTTTTTATGAAGGACAAGAAAGAGTTGAGTCTTCGGCTAATCCCCATCTTCAGTCTTGGCTTAGAGGAATTACTGCCCAATATCGCCAGCTCAACATTTTAAATTACGAAATGGAAGTAGGAACGTTATTTAAAATGGCAGGAGTATACGGTTTTCGTGCTGCTTGTGTCTGTGCCGTTGTCGCTCAACGCACCGCAAACGAGTCAATCGTAATTGAGGATAAAGATGCTGCGGTTAAACTAGCTATTGAAGTAGCTATTAAGACCATTTCTCAAGATTAAAACTTAGTTTATGAGCGAGATAACCCTTCAATCTCTGTCTTCGTAGACAGCTTTTTAACTTGAGAATTTGACCCTAAAGAACGTTTAGCAGATACTTCTAGCTCCACTTTTAATCCTGGCTGGAGATATTCTGGAGGAATTGGCAGCTGCCCCAATTTTAAGGTAAACAAATTTCCTGATTGAGCGATCGCTTCTGGGGGAATTGCTCCTTCATACTTGGTTTGATAAACTGTACTTCTCCCACCAAAAAAGTTCTTATCCTCTGATTCTTCGCCGACACGGTATGTAAGGGAAAAATCGGTAGCAATTAAATTTGACTGTTCAGCCTCGTCAAATACATCTAACTCTAAATTTGCCCCCTGTCCAAATAAGCCATCAATCTTTAAATCATCTACATCCTCGGTATGGACAGCATTAAATACAAATAGCTCCGTCAGCTTATCTCGTTTGGTGGCTTTAGTTTCTAACCAAAGATCTTCGGGCAAGACAATATTGGCATCATTTGCTCCTTTAAGACTCAGGGTAATTGGCTGATCCTCAAAATTTTCTACTGGCTGGGGAGCATCCCACACCACCAAAACAGAATGTTCATGACGTGCTACCAACTCTTGATATTTGTCAGCAATAATCGAACCTGGAGCCAACAAAGATGAGGCATTATTTTTACTCTGCCAAATGTTCCTCGATAGTGTAAAACCTCGACCTTGTAACTCACTAATCGGTGCGGTGACTTCTGGAAAATCAGGAGAGAGGGATTTATCCAGATTAATTAGGGTTAAATTGCCAATTTTGCCCTTGACACCTTTCCTGCCTTCTCTTCCCTTTCTACCTGGATAGCCGTCAGTACAGCGAAATTCTTGAGTAGTACAATTATAGTCAGGACTTCCAGGTTCACCAAAGCAGGTTTCTTCATTCCAAGAAGGGCGATCGCATTCACAACCTGCTCCACCCTCCCCTGCTCTGCCAGGATTACCACCTTCCCCTCCCGCAGCAATCACATAGATCTGCTTAAGATACTCTTTGTTACTGGTGTATACCGTTAAAGAGGCGCCATTACCTCCATTCCCGCCATCTCCGCCATCTCCTCCACTACCACCATCAGCACCCTGCAAATTCTGACCAACATCTTCCGTTGTCTGCTCACAAACAGCATTTTGACCTTTTGCCCCTGGTTTTCCAGTTGCACCATTTCCTCCCGCTAAATCAAGAGTCATAGATGTTCCATCAGCAAACACCGTCAAGTTATCGCTATTGCGACCATTTTCTCCTTTTACTCCTGTTTCTCCCGTATCTCCACTTTCGCCTAAAGTTTTCACCTCTGCTGCCAGCACGTTAGAGCAGAGAAGTGATGGCATAACATTCGCCGAGGTAACAAATTGCGGAATAGATAGAATCGTCACAAATAGAGACAGTTTACTAAAAAAACGTATGTGCATAGTTAAATAAAACTATTTTGAGCGCATTTTATTTATATTCGTTGTTCGTGTATCGCACATATTTATGTTTTTGTCATTATTTTGCCAGCTTTAATTGATAAAACTTAGTCTTTATAAACAATAACTGAAGTAAATTTTGCCTAATTTAATCGACAAACAAGATTAATTAAATATATAAGTAGTTTTTAATACTATGTGTCAGATTCAGATATCTTAGGTATAAAGGCTTAAATGTGCAAAATACAATGAAACGTTGGTTAATAAGTTTATTGATCATTATTTCGCTCAATGCCGTCGGACTGGTGTACTCCGCTGACGCAGCAAGTAGCATTCAAACTTCTAATCTTACAGAACAGCAAATTTCTCAAGGTGAAAAAATCGCCAAAAAAGCTTTTCAAGCAGCACAGCAGGGCGATTTTGCTCGCTCAGAAACTTATTGGACAACTTTAGTCGAAAAGTTTCCCGAAAATCCCGCTGTTTGGAGTAACCGTGGCAATGTTCGCATTGGTCAATATAAACTAGCTGAAGCGATCTCTGACTTCAACCATTCAATTGAAATTGCCCCAGAATACCCTGATGCTTACTTAAATCGAGGAATTGCTTACGAAGGACAAAAACTTTGGTCTCAGGCGATCGCTGATTACAATCAGGTATTATTAATTACTCCTCAAGATCCAGTTGCTTTAAATAATCGAGGCAATGCTAAAGCAGGACAACAACAATGGCAGGACGCATTAAATGACTATCAAAAAGCTGCCGATCTTGCTCCCACTTTTCCAATAGCACGTGGTAATGCTTCGCTAATTCAATACCAATTAGGCGATCGACCTGAAGCAATTCGTAATATGCGCAATTTAGTTCGTAAATATCCCATGTATTCTGATATGCGTGCTGCGCTGGCTGCAACTTTATGGGTAGAAGGAAAACAAGGCGAAGCAGAAAGTAATTGGGTCGCAGCGGTTGGTTTAGACAATCGCTATCAAGATCTTGACTGGATTGAAAATATTCGCCGTTGGCCACCTGCAATGATTCAAGCTTTATCCAGATTTTTAAATCTCAGTTAGCATTTTAAACATCTAAGCTCGTCATCAAAGACTATTGTGAAACACATTCAATCTTAAACTCATGACTAATTCGCTTTCACCAGAATCCATGTCTTTCCCTGAAGCGATCGCGGCTACTCAATCTTTAATGAATCAAATTCAATCTAATCAATTAAGTGAAGTTGAAGTTCAACAAAGAGTTTCGTCTATACTAAGCAGCAAAAATGGTGGAAGAGGATTTTTTGTTGCTTATTTGACCAGCGACATGTCCTTGGCAGATAATCCTTCTACAGGAGTGCTGAATGGATTAAAATCTGCTACGGAAATTTCTAGCGAGTTATTAGTCAAAAATTTAGCTATGTCTTCAGCTATGATTGTTGCCCATAGTCTCAATCATGATTTAGAAAATGTTGCTGGATCTCAAAGAGTTTGTCAACGTACCTGTAATCTAATTCAACAACTTAACCTGCAATTGATTGAAAAGAAGCTCCAAGAAATACAGGACACGATTAAAAATGGCAGTGGTAAATATCAAAAGTTTATAGAGCGATGGGGTTACAGTACCAAACAAAAAAAAGCAATTCAAGATACTATTTCTAACTTGATTTAGTTTAATTTTAAGTGAGTTACATCTTACATCTATTTCAAGTATCTTCAGAAACTGGGTCAACCTCAAATTTATAGCCGACACCTCTGACAGTTTGAATAAAAGATGGTTCTGCCGAATCAATCTCAATTTTTTTACGAATCTGACCAATGTGAACATCAACGACTCTTTGATCTCCCACGTAATCATAATCCCAAACACTTTGAATCAATTCATCTCTGCGCCACACTCTTCCTGGGCGGGTAGCTAAAAAATGCAGTAAATCAAATTCTAATGCTGTCAACAGAATAAACTGCTCGTTAATTTTTACTTCTCTACGAACTGGGTCAATAACCATATTGCTAAAAACTAAAGGTTGTTTCTCTGATGTAGAAACTGTCCGCTGTCTTTTCAAAATAGCTTTGACTCGATATTCTAATTCTTGAAGATCAAAAGGTTTAGTCAAATAATCGTCTGCACCCTTCAAAAAACCTTCTTTTTTGTCAGCAGCATCAGATCTACTTGTTAACATTAAAATAAAAACATCAGTATTTTTCTGCATCTCTTCGCACAAGTTATAGCCTAAAGCATCAGGAAGATTAACATCTAATATGACTAAATCAGGGTTAAACTGTTCAAAAGTCTTTAATGCACTTTGACCGTCTACAGCAGACTCAAGTAAATAATCTTTTTGACTCAGAAAACGAAATATTAAATTGCGAATGGCTGGGTCATCATCTACAACTAGAATTTTGGCGGAAGCGGTATGCATAATTTTAACCAGTAAACTAAAAAAATAAAGCGAAAAATCGCTCAGAAAGATGAGCAAAGCTTACATTCAGTCTTCTAGACAATTATCTATGCATAACTGGATAATGCCAAGAACATAAATCATTAATCATTAATCATTTTTAAAATTATACTAATAAAAAAATCTCATCTTTACCAAATACTTGCTGATGAAGTATCTATAAATGAGATTCTTGCCACGCTATACATAGCATTTAATTATTATATGGATATGAAAAGGAAAAAAAAGGAACCTGGCACTGAGCTATTTTCCCGAGGGGCTACCCCCCAAGTATCTTCGCCGCAACAGCGTTTCACCATCGAGTTCGGGATGGGGTCGAAGTGGGTCCACTGCGCTACTAGCACCAGG